>JBOHCO010001764.1:0-5173 GCA_050698895.1 Streptosporangiaceae bacterium | reverse complement strand
CTGCAAGGGACCGTCTTCGTCCAGGGCGCCAAGAACGCGGCGCTCAAGATGATCGCCGCAGCCCTGATGGCGCCGAAGGGCCGGACCGTCCTGCGCAATGTCCCGGTCATCGAGGACGTCCGCCGGGCCATCGAACTGGCGCAGACCGTCGGCGCGATCTGCAAGTTCCACGAGTCCGAGCGAACGCTCGTCATCGACGCTTCCGAGCTGTCCAGCTCGGTGCTGCCAGGGGAGATCGCCCGGCGCTTCCGCGCCTCGGTCCTGTTCGTGCCCGCCCTGCTGCACCGCCTGGGCGAGGCCACCGTCGAGGGCATCGGGGGCTGCAACCTGGGCAGCCGGCTGCTGGACTTCCACTACCGCGGGTTCGCCCGGCTCGGCGCGATCGTGGACGAGCAAGAGACCAAGATCCACATCAAGGCCGGCCGCCTGCGCGGCGCGCACTTGTACCTGGACACGCCCTCGCACACGGGCACCGAGAACCTGATCATGGCTGCGTCGCTGGCCCCCGGCACCACGGTGATCGACAACACCGCGCTCGAGCCCGAGGTGCTCGACGTTATCGCGTTCCTGACCAAGATGGGCGCGCGGATCAGCGGCGGCGGCACCGGCTTCGTGACCGTGCAGGGCGTCGGCGAGCTCACCGCCGTCGAGCACACCGTCATGCCGGACCGCATCGACGCGGCCGTGTTCGCCATGGCCGCCGCGGTGACCGGCGGCGAGATCACTCTGGTCGGCGCCTCCCTGGAGCATTTCGGCGTGGTGCGCTGGAAGCTCGAGCAGATGGGCGTGGAGTTCGCCACGCACGGCGCCATCCTCCAGGTCCGCCGGGACAAGCAGCTGCGCCCGATCAACGTGATCACGGCCCCGTACCCCGGTTTCGCCACCGACCTGCAATCGCCGATTATGGCGCTGGGCTGCCTGGCCGATGGCACCAGCTACATCCGCGAGACCATCTTCGACGGGCGCTACATGCTGGTCGGCGAGCTCAACAAGATGGGGGCCAAGGTCGAGGTCGCGGGCAATGCCGTCCTGGTGCACGGGCCATCGGTGCTGCGCGGCACCGAGGTCATCGCGCACGAGCTGCGTACCGGGATCGCGCTGGTCCTGGCCGGGCTGGCCGCCGAGGGCGAGACCATCGTGTCGCCCGGCTACCTGATCGACCGCGGCCACGCCTCGATCGCCGCGCGCCTGTCCAGCCTGGGCGCCGACGTCACCGAGGAGATCGTCGGCTGACCCTGCCCCAGCCCGGAACTGCCGTTCGCTGACTGTCGTCGGCGGGCGGCAGTTCCATGCTGCCGGCGTTCAGCTGGACGGCCTGCTGCACTGCCTGATGGACGGCCTGCTGCACGGCCTGCTGCACTGCCTGCGGAGATTCCTCGCCATTCACATTTTCTGCCCCGGACATCGAGTCGAGTTTCGCTCAGGCCCTTCTATCACGGATAATTGGCTCTTCCGGATTCAAGTTCTGTGCGCTACGAAATAAAGTAGCGAAACTCAGCGGCTACAGAGCGGGTGGCCTTGGATGAGGCGGGAAATGGCGCGAATGGCAGGCGGCGCCGAGCCGACGATCGGCATCGTGGGACCCCACGAGCTGGTAGAGCGGATCATGCTGTCCGGGCTGCCCCTGACGGCCGGGTCGGGCGGCGGGCCGCCCACCGATCGTGAGACGGCCGCCCGCGAGACGGCGGCCCGGCGGCTGGTCACGGCGGCCTACCGGGACGAGCAGGAGGCGCCAGAGAAGGTGTCCCGCCTGGGCAGCACCGTCGACGCGTGCCTGTTCGCCAGCCGGGTGCCCTACGAGCTGTCGCGGCGGGCCGGGGTGCTCACGGTGCCCGCCACCTACATCCACCTCAGCGGCAGTGCCCTGTACGCGGCCCTGCTGCGGGCCAGCCGGGAGGGCCGCGACATCGGCCGGTCCAGCATCGACGTGCTCAGCCAGGCCGACGTCGAGGACGCGTTCGCCGAGCTGGGCATCGGCTCCTCGGGCGTGCACGTGCGCGAGGAGGTGTCCGGCGCGGCCGCGATCGCCTCGTTCCACGAGCGGCTGTACCAGCAGGACCAGACCAGCGTGGCGTTCACCTGCCTCCAGTCGGTGGCCCGGCGGCTGGCCGCGGCCCAGATCCCGGTCTTCCCGCTGCGGCCCACCGGCAGCGCCGTGCGGTCGGCGCTGCGCACCGCCACCCTGCTGGCCAGCTTCCGGCGGCTGGAGAACGCGCAGCTCGCCGTGGTGATCGTGGAGGTGCCGACGCTCCGCGACACCGTCAGGCGCGGGGCGCCCCGGCAGGCCCGCGAGGAGCTGCGACTGACCGTGCACCGGTTCCTGGTCCAGGAAGCCCAGCGCATCCACGCCACCGTCAGCCCGATGAGCGAGCACGGCTTCCTGGTCGTGGCCACCCGCGGCTCGCTGGCCCAGGCCGTTGACGGCGTGGGCGGCCCGCCGTTCGTGGAGCGGGCCCGCAGCGAGGTGGGCATCGGCATCGAGGTGGGCGTCGGCGCCGGCCGGACCGAGCTGGAGGCCGAGGTTCGGGCCCGGTCCGCGCTCGGCCGCCCGGCCGCGCCGGCCCGGTCGGTCAGCCCGGCCAGGGAGCGGACTGCCCAGCCCCTGGTGCCCGGCCCGCGCCCGGCCCCCGGCAGCACCCGGCCCGGCCGCGGGCTGGACACCCTGGTCCGGCTCTCGGACAAGCTGTCCGAGGAGGGCACCACCCCGGTCGTGGACGCCGAGACGGCCGGGCGGCTGCTGTCGGTGACGCCGCGCACGGCCCGGCGGCTGCTGGCCACCCTGGTCGAGGAGGGCCTGGCCTGGCCGCTGCCGCCCAGCCGCAGCCCCCAGCCCGGCCGCCCCCGCCAGGCTTACCGCCTGGTCATCGAGAAGCTGGGCCCGCGCAGCGCCCGCTAGCCCGGCCAGGGCGGCCCATACGTCATGGTTGGCCCTCTAGTGCTCCTAGAGCAGCACCAAAGGGCCAACCACGTCGCTGGCGGCTGGGGCGCGGCTAAGGCCGCCCGACGCGGTCCAGCCCCGCCAGACCCGCTAGTCCCACTTACACCCCGGTCCTCAATCACCCCACCCGTGTCGACGTCCCGGATCGCCCGCGCGCAGCTCGGCCGTACCCGGGCTCGGCTAACGACGTGAAAGGGCCGCTCGCGTCGCTAGAACCCGCTAGAACGACGTGAACGGCCCTTTCATGCTGCTGGCGCCTGGGGTAGGCGGCCGGGCGCCGGGCACCCAGCCGGACTTCGGCCGGGCTACTGCCAGGCGGAGATGACGTCGCGGCCGAAGCGGGCCATCTCCTCGCGCTGGGGCGAGAACTGGAGCAGCATCAGGCCGACGCCCGCCTGCTCGTAGGCCCGCAGCCGGTCGATGATCTGGTCCGGGGTGCCGACCAGGCCGCTGCGCAGGCCCCGGTTGGACACGCTGTACTCCTCCAGCGAGACCTGCGACTCGAGCTGCGAGCCCTGCACGAAGTCCTGGTAGGACGCGTAGGCCTCGGGCGAGGAGCGCACGTTGAGGATGCGGTCCAGCTCGGCCTGGGCCTGCGCCTCGGTGTCCCGGCAGATCACGAACCCCGACACCCCGAACGTCATCGGCGGCCGCCCGGCCGCTGCGCGCCGCTCGTTCAGGTCGGCCACCTTGGCCGAGATGACCTCGGGGGCGTCCCCGTGCATCACGTAGGCGTCGGCCTGGCCCGCGATGACTTCCTTGGCCTTGGGCGACTCGCCGCCCATGTAGACCGGCGGCAGCCGGCTGGGCTTGGGCTCGAGCACGGCGTTGTCGAGGTGGTAGAGGGCACCGTCGTGGGACACCGTGTCCTCGCGCAGCATCCGGCCGACCACGTCCAGCCACTCCTGGGTGCGGGCGTACCGGGCGTCGTGCACGTCGAACGGCGCGCCGTACTGGGCCGCCTCGTCCTTCCACCAGGAGGACACCACGTTCAGCGAGACCCGGCCGGGCGCGATCACGTCCAGCGTGGACAGCGCCTTGGCGGTGAGCGAGGGCGAGTGATAGTTGGGCCGGACGGCGAGCATGAGCTCCAGGGTGCTGGTCACCGCGGCCACCGCGGGCGCCAGCGTCCAGCAGTCCAGGGAGGGCTCGCGGGGGCCCTTGATGTCGTTCAGGTTCAGCTCAGCGATCAGGCTCAGCCCGAACCCGTGCTGCTCGCTCTCGGCGGCCAGGTCACGCACGTACGGCCAGGCGACGGGCATGCCCTCGTCCCTGACGTTGCGCAGCCAGCCGCCGAAGATCGGCATCCAGTAACCGAACCGCATCATGTTCCTCCGAGGTCAGGCGGCGAGCAGCTTGCTCAGGTAACGGGCCACGGCCGGCAGGGCCGGACGGGGGGCGGCCGCCTCGATGGCGGTGTTGTAGTTCGTGGTGGTGTTGATGTCGTAGGTGACCAGGCGGCCGTCGGCGGTCTCGATGAACTCGAAGCCCGCGATCTCGATCCCGTGCCGCCCGGCGAACTCTGCGTACCGGCCGGTGATGGGGTGCTCGAAGCCCTCCCGCAGCGCGAACAGGCTCGGCTCCTCAGCCGGGGACTCTACCGGGAACTCGGCCGCGGACTCGGCCACGGACTCAGCCGCTGACTCGGCCGCCGGGGGCGGCACCGCGCAGGCGTCGGCCGGGCAGAGCTGGAAGCCGCCGCGGGCCGTGTCGGCGGTGATCGCGTAGATGAACTCGCCGCCCACGATCTCGGCCCTGGTAATCCGGGGCTGGGCCGCCACCAGGTATTCCTGGAGCAGCGTGATCCCGTCGACCGGCGCCTCGTACTCCGGGCCCGCCAGGTAGTCGTCGAGTTCGTCGTGATGAGCAAACAACCGAACGCCGAGGCCCTTGCCGCCCTGGTTGTGCTTGGTCACGAACGGGGCGGGCAGCTTGCGGGCCGCCGCGGCCAGCTCGGCGGACCCGGCCACGGCGATCGTCCGCGGCACGTCGAACCCGGCCGCGCGCAGCGCGACGAGCTGGTCGACCTTGCTCATCTCCAGCTCGAGCGCCGACCGGCCGTTCACCACCCGGCGCCCGTGCGCGGCCAGCCAGGCCAGCACGCCGCGGGTCTGGTCCTTGGCGAACGGGTGCCCCCTGGTGTGCGAGGACGCGCTCATCCGGGACCAGAACACCCCGGCGGGCGGCGGCTCGTCGAGGTCGAGCACGGCCTCGCCCAGCAGCCACTGCTCATGC
>JBOHCO010001763.1:0-5465 GCA_050698895.1 Streptosporangiaceae bacterium | reverse complement strand
CGTTACTGGTGCGCTCGGAGCGCGGCGATGACCCACTGGAAGGCGGGGACCGTGCGGGTGAACGGCGGGCGGTCGTTGAGGATGCCCGCGAGCTGCCAGTAGCGCTCGACGCGCTCGTCGGTGAAGGTCTCCAGCACGCCGCGAATCTCCTTCCGCTCGGCCCGCGACGTGCTCGGCGGGATGATCTGGTCGAGAACCGGCCGGGCCTCGGGCGCGGCCGGGTCCAGGCCATCGGCCAGGGCGCGGCCCGCGTGCTCGAGGACGGCACCGGCGTCGACGCCCCAGGGCGGCCTGGTGGCGCTGCTGCCGGCCTGGACCATGTCCCGCGCGCGCCGCTGGAACCCCTCATCCGCCACCAGCCCGCCCAGCTCAATCCAGGCGTCCACCTGCTCGGCCGACGGGTCGTCGGGCAGCTCGGCGGGCATCGCGCGCATGCCGCGGGCGATGCCCATGGCCGGGGCGTCCGGCGCGACGCCGGCGAACGTGCGGTCGACGAACTCGTCGATGATGTGCTGCCGCTCCTGCGCGGACAGCCGGGCCAGATCGGTCATCAGCTTTGCCTCCTCGATGTCGCTGCCGCGAGCGGCCACGGAGCGGAGCACGGCGCGGCGCAGCCGCAGCACGCGGATCTGCGTGTCCAGCGCGGCCGCGTGCGCGCTGGCCAGCTCGGCCACGGTGGTGCGGCCGCGCAGCACCTCGCGGATCTCGTCCAGGCCCAGGCCCAGGCCCAGGTCGCGCAGGGTGCGGACCACGTCCAGGCGGGCTACCGCGGTCGCGTCGTAGCGGCGGTATCCGCCGGCCGACCGGTCGGTGGGGGCCAGGATCCCGGCGTCGCACCAGAACCGGATGGTCCGGGCGGGCACGCCGACCCGCCGCGCGACCTGCCCGATGGTGTACAGCTCCGCTGGCTCGCTCACGCCAACGACTGTGCACCTTCCAGCCGGTGGAAGGTCAACCGGCGGGGCCGCGCGCCGGAATAATCGGCCGCGGCAGGCGGCTGGGGCGATCTGGAGGAAGGGAGACAGGTCATGCCGAAGACGATGCGGGCAGTGCGGTTCGACGAGTACGGCGGGGCTGACGTCCTGAAGGTGGTCGAGGTGCCCCGGCCGGTCCCCGGTCCGGGCGAGGTGCTGGTGCAGGTCAAGGCGACCGGGATCAACCCCGGTGAGGCCAAGATCCGGGACGGCCTGATGCACGCCAGGTGGCCGGCCACCTTCCCGTCCGGGGAGGGCAGCGACCTGGCCGGGATCGTGGCGGAGACGGGTCCCGGCGTGACCGGATTCGCCGCCGGCGACGAGGTCATCGGCTGGACCGACAACCGGGCCAGCCACGCGGCGTACGTGGTGGCCGAGGCGGAGCACCTGACCCCCAAGCCGGCGGCGGTGCCGTGGGACGTCGCCGGGGCGCTGTTCGTGGCCGGCGCCACGGCGTTCGCGGCGGTCCGGGCGGTCGGGCTGACCGCCGCCGACACCGTGGTGGTGTCGGGCGCGGCGGGCGGGGTGGGCTCGATCGCGGTCCAGCTGGCCCGGCGGACCGGGGCGACGGTGATCGGCGTGGCCGGCCAGGCCAATCACCAGTGGCTGCGGGCGCACGGGATCATCCCGGTCACCTACGGCGACGGGGTGGCCGACCGGATCCGGCAGGCGGCCGGCCAGGTCACCGCGTTCATCGACACCTACGGCACGGGTTACGTGGAGCTGGCCCTGGAGCTGGGCGTCGAGCCCGCGCGCATCGACACGATCGCCGACTTCCCCGCCATCGAGAAGTACGGCGTCAAGGGCGAGGCGAGCGCGGCGGGCTCCAGCGCGGCCGTCCTGGCCGAGCTGGCGGGCCTGGCCGCGGCCGGGGACCTGGAGGTCCCGGTCGCCGCGACGTTCCCGCTGGACCAGGTGCAGGACGCCTTCCGGCTGCTGGAGCCGGGCCATATCCGCGGCAAGATCGTCCTCATCCCCTGACGGCGGCCAGCCCCTCGCGGAGGTAGGGGGTGATGTTGCGCCAGGCGCGGGCGACGTACTCGTCTTTCTCGCCGACCGGCGCGACGTAGTGCAGGGCGCTCTCGGCCGCCTCGACGCCCTCGAGGCGGGCCAGGACCCAGGCGGCGAGGTAGTGCGAGGCTAGGCAGCCGCCGGCGGTCGCGACATTATCGCGGGCGAAGAAGGGCTGGTTGAGGACCTCGATGCCGGCGGCCATGACCCACGGCTTGCTGATGAGGTCGGTGCAGGCCGGGACGCCGTCGAGCAGGCCGAGCCGGGCCAGCACCAGCGTTCCCGAGCACTGCGCGGCGATCAGCTGTCGGGACGGGTCCAGGTGCTGCAGCTGGCTCATGATGGCCGGGTCGGCGACCACCTCGCGGGTCATGGTGCCGCTGCCCACGATGACCGCGTCGGCGGCGCAGGCCTCCTCCAGGCTGGCCATCGACTCGATCAGCACGCCGTTCATCGACCGGACCTTCGGCGCGGGCGTGGCGATCGACACCCGCCAGTCATCTTTCCTGACCCGGTTGAGCACGCCGAGCGCGATGAGCGAGTCGAGTTCGTTGTAGCCCTCGAAGGTGAGGATCGCAATGTGCACGCCGGGTCAGCGTCGTGGACGCCCTGGCGGCGGACATCCGGGCGGGTCGCCCGTCAGCGGGGACCCGGCTGCCGACCCATCGTCAGCTCGCGGCGCGCGAAGGCCTAGCGCTGGCCACCGCGTCGCGCGTCTACGCCGAGCTCGAGGCCATGGGGCTGGTGAGCGGCGAGCAGGGGCGGGGCACGTTCGTCCGCGACCTCAGCCTGCCGCCGGGGCACGGCATCGACCAGCAGGCGGTAGCGGCGGACACCACCGATCTCAGCTTCAACTACCCCTCGCTCCCCGGCCAGGCGGACCTGCTGCGCCATGCCTTGCGGGACCTCGCCACGGCCGGCGACCTGGACGTCCTGCTGCGCTACCAGCCCCACCGCGGCCGCCCCGGCGATCGCGCCACCGTCGCCCGGCACCTGGGGCAGCGCGGGCTGCACGTCGACGCCGACCAGGTCCTGATCGTCAGCGGCGCCCAGCACGGGCTGGCCGTAACGATCATGGCCGCGCTGCAGGCGGGCGACGTGGTCGCGGCCGACGCGCTCACCTATCCCGGCTTCAAGGTGCTCGCCCAGGCACTCCGGCTGGAGCTGATTCCGCTGCCCGCGACGCCCGACGGGCCCGACCTCGATGCTCTCCGGCGGCTGTGCCGCCAGCGCCGGATCCGCGCCCTGTACGCCATGCCCACCCTGCACAACCCGCTCGGCTGGGTCACGGACCGCGCCAGCCGCGCGCGGACCGTCGAGATCGCGCGCCAGCACGGGCTTCTCATCATCGAAGACGCCTCCTATGCCTTCCTGGCCGAGCAGCCGCCGCCTCCGCTCGCAGCGCTCGCCCCGGAGATCACCGTCTACGTGTCCGGGCTGTCGAAGAGCGTCGCCACCGGGCTGCGGGTCGGCTTCGTCTCGGCGCCGGCGGCGCTCGTGCCGGCCATCGGGCGGGCGATCCGCGCCACCACCTGGAACACCCCCGCGATCAACGCCGCGATCGCCTGCCGGTGGCTCGACGACGGCACCGTCGGGCGCCTGGAGGCCAGCAAGCGAGACGACGCCAGAGCCCGGCAGGCCATCGCCCGCGACGCTCTCGGCGGCCTCCCTCAGATCAGCCATCCGTCCTCGTACCTCGTGTGGCTCCCGCTGCCCGAGGACGCCCGCGCGGACCGGATCGCCGCGTCGCTCGCGCGGCGGCACATCTCGGTGTCCACCGCCGAGCCCTTCGCCACCTCCACGCCGGTACCGCAGGCGATCCGGCTGGCCCTGGGCTCGGCGGGCCTCGGAAGGCTGCGCGCAGCGCTGGCGGAGGTCAGGCAGACCGTCGAAGCGGACGCCTTCCGGTAGCGCTCACCAGTCGCCGCCAGGGCCGACACCCCAGCCAGCGCCCTCAGGCCCGCCGGGCCCGGAGATGGGCCCGCTCGCCCTGCGGCCCGAACAGGCTGAGCAGCTCGACCGGCTCATCGCCGACGCTGCTGAACCAGTGCGGGACCCGGGTGTCGAACTCGGCCGCCTCACCCGGCTTGAGGATGATGTCCCGGTCGCCGAGCACCAGCCGGAGCCGGCCGTCCAGGATGTAGAGCCACTCGTAGCCCTCGTGGGTCTTCAGATCGGGCTCCTCCCCCCGGCTGGGGATCAGCAGCTTGAACGCCTGCACCCCGCCCGCCCGCCGGGTGAGCGGGATCACCGTCTGGCCGTGCCAGGTGACCGGGCGCAGGTGCACCCGCGGGTCACCGGTCTGCGGGCCGCCGACCAGGTCGTCGAGCTGCACGCCGTAGGCGCGGGCCAGCGGCAGCAGCAGCTCCAGGGTCGGCCGTCGCTGGCCGCTCTCCAGCCGTGACAGCGTGCTCACCGAGATCCCGGTCGACTCGGCCAGCGCGGCCAGCGTGATGTCGCGCTGCTGCCGGAGCGCCCGCAGCCGCGGGCCGACCGTGGCCAGCACGCTGCCCAGTTCGTCATCCATACGGCCTAGTTTGCCATCTCGGCAAGCTTCCTTGCCGTTCGGTCGGGCTCGCCGGACGGTGATCGTGCTGGACGACGGCTCGCCGCGCAACGCGGCCGCCGACGGCGTGCACAACTACCTGACCCGTGACGGCGTGCCCCCGGCCGCGCTGCTGACGGCCGGTCGCAAGGAGGCCGAGCAGTACGGCGCCCTGATCCTGCGGGCCGGCAGTGGACGGACGGCCTGGTGCTGTTCACCCACACCGCGTCCAGGCTCACGCCCGAGCAGGCCGAGCAGCTCGCGGCTCGCGACATCCGTGTCGTGACCGGTCAGGTAGAGCGGCTGGAGACGGCCGGCGGCCGGCTGACCGGAGTGCGCATGAACGACGGCTGTTATGTCGCTTGTTCTGTGCTCGTGGCCGGACCGCGGATGGTGGCGCGCTCGGCCGTGCTGAGCGGCCTGGGCCTGCGGCCCGTCCCGCATCCGCTCGGCGCGGAGGCGGGCCAGTTCATCGAATCCGACCCGACCGGCCTGACCGCGGTGCCCGGCGTCTGGGTGGCCGGCAACGTGACCGACCTCCAGGCCCAGGTCATCACGGCCGCGGCTCAGGGGCTGTCCGCCGCCGCCGCGGTCAACTGGGACCTGGTCACGGAGGAGACCCGGCGAGCGGTGGCCATCGCCAACCGGGCTGGCGCGGCTGGAACTGCCGACGCTGATCGAGGCCGACCTGACCGACTTCATGAAAGTGGCGCCCCGGTAAGACCCCCAGCAGCCTTCAGTAATCGCCGAACCGGGCGTAGGCGGGCTCGAGCAGGTCGGCCAGCGCCTGCCCGCGGACGGTGACCCCCGTCGAGGGAAGCTGGCTGAGCACCGAGCCGCTGCCGGTCGCCGGCGGGGCGGCGGGCACGATGTCACCGAGCTGGGCGTAGTAGGAGTCCAGGCAATCGGCCAGCGGCGGGCCCGCCTGGCCGGCC
>JBOHCO010001762.1:0-1954 GCA_050698895.1 Streptosporangiaceae bacterium | reverse complement strand
CCGTGAGGCACCCGTCCGCGAGGCCCCGGTCTCCGAGGGCCCGGTCTCCGAGGGCCCGGTCTCCGAGGGCCCGGTCTCCGAGGGCCCGGTCTCCGAGGGCCCGGTCTCCGAGGGCCCGGTCTCCGAGGGCCCGGTCCGTCAGGCCGCCGCCGAGGTGCCAGCCCGCCAGTCACCGGCTGGCCAAGCACCCGGCGATGTCCAGTCGCGCCCAGGCCAGTCCGGCGCCGCCCGTCCCGAGGCAGCCAAGCCCGACCCGGCAAAGCCCGACCCGGCAAAACCCGGCACAACGCAGCCCGGCACTGCACAGCCCGGCACTGCACAGCCCGAGACTGCACAGCCCGAGACTGCACAGCCTGAGAGCGCCCAGCCCGACCGCCCCCGGCCCCCGACGATCAAGCCGAGCCGCGTCGAGCCCGGCCGCCCCAAGACCAGCCCGAACGAGCCGCCACCCACGCCACCCACGCCACCCGCCCCTCCCGCCAGTCCCGAAGGCGGCGTGCCCCCCTGGTCGCAGGTCATCGCGACCACCGTCCAGCTCTGGCTGGGCCGCCGGGTGCGCCGCGGCCGGGATGTGCTGGCCCGCCCGGCACGCCGCTCCCGGCGCTGGGCCGGAGCCCTGGGGCTGGCCATCGTGGTGTTCGCGGCCGGGGCCCTGACCATCATCCTGGCTCAGCACCACGGCGGCCAGGGCGGCCACCCGTCCTCAGGCACCAGTGGGCGCGCTCACACCACCGGCAGCGCGAATCCGGTCAAGCTCAGCCCCGAGGGGCTGGAGGCGGCCGCTCTGAACCGCCAGCAGGCGGCGGCCTGGATCGCCGCTCAGGTCAGCCACGCCGCGATCGTGTCCTGCGACCCGGTGATGTGCCAGGCGCTGACCAAGGCGGGCTACCCGGCGGGCGACCTGCTGACCCTGGGCCCGTCGGCCACCGATCCGATGGGGTCGCAGATCGTGGTGGACACCAGCGTGCTGCGCAACCAGCTGGGCAGCCGGCTTCCGAACGTGTACGCCCCGGCGGTCATCGCCGCCTTTGGCACTGGCGCGAGCCGGGTCGACGTCCGGGTCGAAGCGCCCGACGGCGCGGCCGCCTACGTGGACCTTCAGCGCGCCGACCTGCTGGCCCGCCAGCAGGACGGCCAGCAGCTGGCGGGCAGCCACAGCCTGCACCTGGCCGCGCCAGCGCGGCGGGCCATCGTCGCGGGCCAGGTGGACACGCGATTGCTCGTCACCCTGGTCGCGCTGCTGGGCCAGCGGTACCCGGTGTACGTCTACCGCTTCGGCGACGCGGGCCCGGGCGCCACGCCCGGCGTGCCGATGCGGATGATGCGGATCGCCGCGCTGGTCCAGCGCGGGCCGCATGCCAGCAGCTACCTGCACTCGGTGGTGCGCTTCATGGCCGCGCAGCAGCCTCCTTACCGGGCCAGCGTCCACGTGCTGCACCTGCCCGGCGCCAAGACCGTCATCGAGATCGAATTCTCCGCGCCCAGCCCGCTCGGGCTGCTCGCGCACGCACAGAAATGAATCCCGCGTTACTTCAGCGCCTGCCGCGTTCCGCGCGGCAGTAAGGATTTACCAGAGGGGGAACACATGATGGGTTCCGCATTGACTGGGAAGTTGAGCAGGCTTCTGGGGACTGTGGCCCTGACCGGGCTCGGCGTGCTCGGGCTGGCCGTCCCGGCGGCCTCCGCGGCCGCCTCATCGGGCGTGGGCTGGATCCGGCTGGCCCACCTGTCGCCCAACACTCCGGCCGTCGACGTGTACCTGTACTCCTTCAATGACCCGAGCGCGAAGATCGTGCTTCATCACGTGGCGTACGGCACGGTCTCGCCGTACGAGCAGGTGCCCGCGGGCGAGTACACCGTCGCCATGCGCGGGGCCGGGGCCGCGCCCAAGACCAAGCCGGTCCTGTCGACCACGGTCGACGTGACCGCCGGCGGGGCCTACACCGTCGCGGGC
>JBOHCO010001761.1:0-6554 GCA_050698895.1 Streptosporangiaceae bacterium | reverse complement strand
ACGGCGTGCTCATCGGCGCCGGCGACCAGGACTACCTGGCCGTGACCGGCCTGGTGAACCTGGCCATCTTCGCCGTGGCCGCGGCGGCGGTGGTGGCCAGCCACGGCGGCCTGATCGCGCTCTGGCTCGCGTTCTCCGTATGGATGCTGGCCCGGCTGGCCACGCTGACCTGGCGGGCACGCGGCTCGCGCTGGCTGGTCACCGGGGCCGTCCGGGTTCGTCCATCGGGCGGTTCTCCGATCGTCGTACCTTCGACAGGTCATCACGACAGGAGAACCACAGGACAGGAGAACCAGCCGTGAAGTACATGATGTTCGTCGTCGTCGACCCCGCCGCCCAGGCCGAGCCCTCACCGAACGACCTGACCATCGACCAGTGGCTGGCCGAGGTCGACGGCCGGGGCCAGCGCATCACCGGGGATGCGCTGCGCCCGGCCCGCGAGGCCGTCACGGTCAGCCTTCGCCACGGGGAGGTGCTCGTCACCGACGGGCCGTTCAGCGAGACGAAGGAGTGGATCGCGGGCTTTGACATCCTCGACTGCGACAGCCTGGACGAGGCCATCGCGATCGCCGCACGGCACCCGCAGGCCAACGGCGGCAAGCTCGAGCTCCGCGCGTTCTGGACCGACGAGGCCTGAGACACCGACGAAGACTGAGACGAGGAGCGGATCAGCTCGTCAGTGGCCCGCGGCCAGCTCGACGATCCTCAGCACGACCACGCCCATGGCGATCACCAGGTAGGCCCACATGCCCAGCAGGCTCAGCTTGCGGCCCACGGAGATCGGCGGCACGGTGAGCGTGGCCAGCGGCGGCATCCGCCAGCGCTCCTTCTCCGCCTTGTCCACCACGTCCGCGGACGCCTCCGGAGCCGACTGGCCGCGGCGCTTGAGCTGGCCGCGGGCCAGGATCCAGGCCGCGGCCAGCAGCGTCGCGCCCGCGCAGGCCAGCAGGATCGTGATGATCTGGCTCGCCTTGATGTGCGGGAATGCCACCGATGCCGTGAGGACCAGCGACAGCGTGATCAGCAGCGCGATGACGCCCCCGGCGAAGGCGTTGGTCCGCCGGCCGTTCACCCACGGGCCGAGCACGGCCTTGTCGTTGCACAGCAGCAGCAGGAACACCGTGGCACTCGGCAGCAGCACTCCGGCCATGACCTGCACGCCCTCGGTGAGCAGGCCGAGCGGCGAGCCGGGAATGAGCACGACCGCGGCCGCCAGGCCGATCAGGGCGGCGTACATCACGTAGAAGCCCTTGGCCTGCCGGGCGCCCCGGTGCAGTGAGTGCTTCAGGCCGAGCACGTCGCCCAGCGCGTAGGCGGTCGACAGCGACACCGCGAACGCGCCGATCATGGAGGCGTCGAGCAGCGCCACGGCGAACAGCGCGCCCGCCGCCTTGCCCGCGTAGGCGGTCAGCCCGGCGGCCAGCCCGGCCGCGTCGGTGTAGTGCCCGGCCGCCGCAGTGCCGGAGAACGCCGCCGCCGTGGCACCCATCAGGGCCGCGCCGCCGATCACCACGATGCCGATGCCGATAACCAGATCGACCTTCTCGTATCGGATGAACCGCGGCGTGATCCGCTTGTCGATCACGTAGGACTGCTGGAAGAACAGCTGCCAGGGCGCCACCGTGGTGCCCACGATCCCGATGATCAGCAGCATCACCGTGGCCAGCTGACCGCTGCCGCCCGGCATCGACGGGATGAAGAAGCCACTGGCCATCTGGCTGGTCCCGGGGTGGGCCAGCACGTAGACCGGGACCAGCAGCAGCGATCCGACGCAGAAGATCATGGCGATCCGCTCGAACCGCCGGAAGCTGCCCGTCATGGCCGAAGCCACGATGACCAGCGCCGCCAGGCCCACCGCGATGACCTTGGGTACCCCCAGGTAGCCGGCGGCCAGCGTGATCCCGATGAACTCGGTCACGATCGTCAGCGCGTTGAGAATGAACAAATCGATCACGCTGAACGCGCCCCAGAACCGGCCGAAGCGCTCCAGGATCAGCTTCGCGTGGCCCACGCCGGTCACCGCACCCAGGCGCAGCACCATCTCCTGGTTGATGTACAGCACCGGGATCAGCAGCAGGAACGTCCACAGCAGCTTGGTGCCATAGTTCTGGCCGGCCTGGCCGTAGGTGGAGAACGCACCCGCGTCGTTGTCGCCGACCATCACGATGAGGCCGGGGCCGACGATGGCCAGCAGGGTCTTGAGCTTGGCCGGCATCGACCGGCGCGGCGTCAGGTCGTCAAGCGAGATGGTGCCGAGAGCGCCCCGGATGTCGCCAACGTGGGCCGAGTCCAGCACCGCCCCGCTCTTCAGGGCCGCGCCGTGCAGGTCGTGCGTCGCGGAGGTCATGGATAACACCCCTTTCGCCGCCTGAGTTCAGGCGGGATCGAGGGGCACGCGCGATGTGATCGTCATGCGTCAGCCGAGATCGGCTGAAAGTGGGGGGATGGCGGGACGGCGCCGTTACGGCGCCTGCGCGTGCCCGCAGCAGGCAGGGTTAGCGGCAATATGGGCCGATTTTCGGCCCGGACTATCGTGGTCCATTGCTCGCCTCCCTCCAGTCGCGGCACCGCAGCGCCCGCGGGCAGGGGCCGTGCCGCGCGCTCCGCGCACAGCACACCCGCGTGCTCGACACACCCCAAGAGGCAGCCCAGGCCCATGCCGGGCCATCAGGCACCTCTCTCGTAAGAGCTTTGGCACTTCACGGCGTAGCAGCCAGCGGATCTCCGCCAGCGCAGCCACCTGGCCTCACCCCTTAAGCCGGGGAGAGGTGTCCTGATCCGGAGCGTCTCTCGACGGGTGGGATCAGTGGCCTGTGTCCATGAAGACGCCTCACCGAACGAGGTGTCCTTTCCTGTAAAACCTCTCCGAGGATGCCCGTCCGGCTCGTTAGTGTCAAGCTGACCTGCGCCGGCGAGTATTCCCCCGGCCTTAAGTCAGCAGGTCAATCGCCTTGGCCAGCGGCCGCTCACTCCGGCGCGCCGCGGTGCGCGTCGGGCGGCTGGGCGGCCTCCCGGCGGCGCCAGTCCTCGGGCAGGGTGACCTCGAGCACGTCGTCCACGGTGATCACGCCGATCATCATCCGCCGCTCGTCGACGACGGGGACGGTGATGAGGTTGTAGTCGCTCATCAGCACGGCCACGTCCACCGCGTCGGTGTCCGCCCCGACCCGGACCGGATCGTCGTCGCACACCGCGGCCAGCGGAGCGGCCCGGTCGGCCTGGAGCAGGCCGACCAGCTTGCTCACCCCGGCCAGCCGGCCGCGCGCGTCCAGGGCATGCACGCTGGTCAGCGCCTCGGGCTGGAGAGTCGTCGCGGCCGCCACCGCCTCGATGGCCGCCGCCACGCTGGCGTCCGCGGGCAGCGCCACGAAGTCCATGCCCATCAGCCCGCCCGCGCTGGTCGGGTTGTAGCCCATCAGCGTCAGCACCTTGGCCCGCGGGCCGGGCGGGAGCAGGTCGAGCACCGGCTGGCGACGCCGTTGCGGCAGCTCGGCGATCGCGTCGGCCGCGTCGTCGGCCCGCATCCGGGCCAGCACCCCGGCGATCTCGCGGTCTGTCCGCGCCCCGAGCAGCCGGGTGGCCAGGTCCTCGTCCAGTTCCTCGAAGACGTCGGCCTCCAGCTCGGGGTCGGCGTGCACCTGGCCGAGTATCTCGGTCTCCTCGTCCTTGGACGCGTCTTCGAGCAGATCGGCGATCTGGGCCGGCTTAAGCCTGCGGATACGCCCGAACGGCCCGCGCAGCAGCGCGCTGCCGGTGTGCCCGATCAGCGGCTCGAACTTGGCCCACTCGCGGAACCCGTGGTCTCGCTCGTCCCCGGCCGCCGCCGGGCTCCAGGGCAGCCGCCGGGCGCGCCGGTGGCTGTCCACCCCGCTCACCACCCAGTCGCCGGCCCGCCAGGCCAGCTCCAGGTCGCCGGCCCGGATCAGGTGGGCGCTCTCCACGTCGATGAGCCGGTGCCCGAGCACGTCGGCGCGCAGCAGCACCTCGCCCTCCCGGCGCTCGAACCGGCGCAGGTCGAGCTTGGCGCTGGTGAGCCGCAGCCCGCCGTCCACCGTCCCTGGCCCGCCCGGCCCTGGCCCGCCCGGCTCGCCGGTCCCGAGGCTGGCCACCTGATCGATCGGCACGAACACGGCCCGCCCGCCGACGGCGGCGACCAGCCCGGTCACCACCGGGTCATCAGCGCCGCGCAGCCGCACGATCACGTCCGACAGCCGCCCGATCGACTCGCCACCCCGATCGGCGATCGGGCGCCTGAGCAGGCTGGATAGGCGGAGTCTGGCCGGACTTGCGGCTCGCGGAGCCGGGACGGCCGGTGTCGTACTCATGTGACGAGCCTCCTGGCCGGGACAACCGGTGCCTTAGTTCTCATACCCTGATCACCCTGCCACGGCCGGTGAGCTGGAGCAGGCCGTGAGGCGGTCTGCTGCCTGGCTAGTTGTTAGTGGTATGAAGTCCACGTCAGCCGAGTTGTCATGAGGAGGGCCCGCGTGGCCATGCGCAGAGCGGCCGACTCGCTCGTCGGCCGTAATGACCGCGCCGAGGGCGTCGGCTATGTGCTCAAACGTCGGCTTCTCGGCCGGCCGCTGATCAACGAGCAGCTGGGCGAGCAGCGGCTGTCCAAGCTCCTCGCGCTCGGCGTGCTGGCCCCGGACGGCATCTCATCCTCGGCCTACGGTACCGAGGAAATCCTCATCGAGCTGCTCAAGGGCGGCCTGGCGATCACCGCGTTCACGGTCATCCTGCCCATGACCGGCGTCGTCCTGTTCGTGATGGCGCTGGTGGTGCTGTCCTACCGCGAGGTCGTCGCGGTCTACACCAGAGCCGGCGGCTCCTACGTCGTGGCCAGGGAGAACTTCGGCCCGCGGGTGGCTCAGGTGGCCGCCGTCGCCCTGCTCATCGACTATGTGGTCACCGTGGCGGTGCAGATCGCCGCGGGCACGGCGGCCGTCGCCTCGGCCATTCCCTCGCTGAACAACCCGACCACCATCACGGTGATCTCCATCGTCATCGTGATCCTGATGTGCTACGGCAACCTGCGCGGGATCCGCGAGGCCGGGCGCGCGTTCGCGGTGCCGACCTACCTGTTCTCCGCCGTGGTCATCCTCATGATCATCGTCGGCCTGGTCCGCGAGGCCCTGGGCGACCTCGGCCGCTACCCCTACCCGATCAAGGGGCAGGTCGTGGCGCAACACGGCCACAGCACGAGCAGCCTGATCGCCTTCGGGATGATCTTCGTGCTGCTGCGCGCGTTCGCCAACGGCGGCTCCTCGCTGACCGGCATCGAGGCCGTCTCCAACGCGGTGAGCGCGTTCAAGCCGCCCGAGGGCATCAACGCCCGGCGGGTGCTGGTCACCGAGGGCCTGATCCTGGGCTCGCTGGTGGCCGGCATCTCCTGGCTGGCTCACGTCACCCACGCGGCGCCATTCACGGGCGGGGTGCCGACGGTCATCTCCCAGGAAGCCAAGATCGCCTTCGGGACCGGCGTGATCGGCCACACGATGTACTTCCTAGTCCAGGCGGCCACCGCGCTGATCCTCTACACCGGCGGCAACACGAGCTTCAACGGCTTCCCGTTCCTGGCCAGCTTCGTGGCCGAGGACGCGTTCCTGCCGCGCTGGCTGACTAAGCGCGGCCACCGCCTCGTCTTCTCCAACGGCATCATCGTGCTGGCCGTCCTGTCGTCCACCCTGCTCGCGGTGGTCGGCGCCAACGTCAACAGCCTGGTGCCGTTCTACGCCATCGGCGTGTTCACCGCCTTCACCATGGCCGGGTTCGGCATGGCGAAATTCCACCACCGGACCAGGGAGCCGCACTGGCGGCGCAAGCTGGTGATCAACTTCTCGGCCGGCGTGACCTCCATGATCGTCGTGCTGATCTTCGTGGTGGTCAAGTTCACCGAGGGCGCCTGGCTGGTCGTCATCCTGTTCGCGGCCGGCGTCCCCGCCCTGATCTGGCTGAACCGGCAGTACGGCCTGGAGGCCACCGTCCTGGAGACGATCGGCGACCGGCGGAAGAAGGCCAAGTCGCCGCCCGAGCCCGTGACCTACGCCCGGCGGACCGTCCTGGTCTTCGTGGACGACTTCGACCTGGCCACCCTCGCCGCCCTGCGTTACGCCCGCAGCCTGCGGCCGACCACGCTCCAGGCCGTCCACTTCGTGGTCGACAACGTGCAGGCCGACCGGCTGCGCCAGGACTGGATCCGGGCCAACACCGGCATCTCGCTGGAGTTCGTGGACTGCCCGGACCGCCGGATCGCCGCGGCCGCCGGGGCCATGGTGAACGCCGAGGCCACCCTGCCCGGGGTAGGCGTCACCGCGATCCTGCCCCGGCGCAGCTACGCGCCCGTGGTCGGCCGGCTGCTCCATGACCGCACGGCAGACAAGATGGCCCAGGTCATCAGCCGGATCCCGTACGCGGTGGCGACGATCGTGCCGTTCGACGTGCGGAGCCGGGTAGAGAGCCTGGCCGCCCGCCAGGCCGACGGCGCGCGCCGGACGGCCGGCGTGGTGACCGCGGCGACGGCCACCGACCAGGCCCCGGCCTCGGCTCGCGCC
>JBOHCO010001760.1:0-3186 GCA_050698895.1 Streptosporangiaceae bacterium | reverse complement strand
GCCGCACGGTCAAGGTCAACCCGCTGCTGGTGATCGTGGCCATCCTGGTCGGCGCGGAGATCGGCAGCTGGATCGGCGGGATCTTCGGCGCGTTCGTGGGCGCGCTGCTGGCCATCCCCGGCGCGGGCGCCCTCCAGGTCCTGATCAGGGAACTCTGGTCGGCCACCGCGCCGGGGACAGGGACGGCGGCCGACCAGGACCCGGCCGCTCGCCCCTAGCCGCGCGGGCCTCAGCGCCTGCCTCAGCGCCGCTCGCCGGCCGCTATTTCCGCCGATTAACCACGGGGGCATTTCCGGGCTCGCCGGCGACTCTGTTCACCTGCGGACTATTGAGCGGTCATCCCCTCGACACCCGCCGTTTATCCCGCCTCGGACAGCAGTTATCCACCGGATTCCCACAGCTTATTGTGGATAACTCGGGACAGCTCAGCGAATGGCCCGCGCTAATGGCGAACGGGGATTATCGAGCCTATCGGGCCCAGCCGGGTCGTTCCGCGCGATGGCTATCACCACATGGTGGTGAAGCACCACCACTATGCGTGACCATGACGTACCGTAGGCTGGCTGGGTGGCCGCGGAGCCGGGCCTGGCGGCCCCATCGTCGGAGTACCTGCGTCTGGTGAAGGACGCGAGCATGGGGCTGCTCGCGCTCGCGGACCGGCTGCGGCAGCACTGGACCGCCCACGCCGGCGCGGTCGGGCTCACCTCCGCGCAGGCCAAGCTGCTGGTCAGCCTGGTCCCCGACGAGGCGGTCCCGATGCGCGAGCTGGCCGGCCGGCTCGACTACGACGCGTCCAACCTGACCTCGCTCGCCGACCGGCTCCAGGCTAGGGGCGCGGTGACCCGGCGGGCCGCGGCGGGCGACCGGCGGGTCAAGGCGCTGTCGCTGACCCGCGACGGCGAGCGGCTGCGGGAGCGGTTCTGGCGGCAGCTGATCGAGGACCCGGGGCCGCTGGCGCCGCTGGACGAGGCGGAGATCCAGGCCCTGACCGCGCTGCTGGCCCGGCTGGAGCCGCCGCGGGACGAGCCGGGGTGACCGGCGGGCCGACCGTCACCATCGGCAGCCTGAACCTGCACTGCGGGCTCAGCGCCGACGGTCAGCCGTTCAGCGTGGCCGAGGCCATCGGCGCGCTGCCCGCCGACATCGTCGCGCTCCAGGAGACGTGGTGGCTCCGCGACGGCACCGACGGCCCGAGCGGCACCGACGGCGCCGGGGACGCAGACGCCGTGGCCGCAGTGGCGCGGGACCGGGGGGCCGAGCTGATCCGGACCCCATTCCTCGACGGGACGCTGGCCGGCCTGGGCATTGCCCCGCGGCCGGAGCGCGGCAGCTGGGGCATCGCGGTGCTGAGCCGGCTGCCGGTGACCGGCTACGAGACCGTGGACCTGGGCCTGGCGCCCGGCGACGTGGCCAGCCGGACCGCGCTGGTCTGCTCGGTCACCGCGCCGGGCGGCTGGCCGCTGCGGCTGGTCAACACGCACCTGACGCACAGGCTGACCAGCCCGGTGCAGCTCCGCCGGCTGGCCCGGCACCTGGCCGCGGGCCCGCCGGTGCCGACGGTGATCGCCGGCGACCTGAACATGCCCCGGCTGGCCACCCGGGTGGCCGGCGGGTACGCGCCCACGGTGCGCGGCGCCACCTACCCGGCCCACCGCCCGCTCATCCAGCTCGACCACCTGCTGGCCGGCACCGGGGTGGACTGCTGCTCCGCTGCGGTGCTGCCGCCGGTCGGCTCGGATCACCTGCCGGTGCTAGGCCGGTTCCGGCGTCGCGGCGGCCGCTGACCGCGGCAGCAGCGGCCCGTGCTCAAGCTTCGGCAGCACGTGCCGCGCGAACAGGTCGCCCTCGGCGGCATGCGGGTAGCCGGACAGGATGAACGCCTCCAGGCCCAGGTCGCAGTAGGCGCGCAGCTTGGCCAGCACCTGGTCGGGGTCGCCGACGATGGCCGCGCCCGCGCCCGAGCGGGCCCGGCCGATGCCGGTCCACAGGTGGGGCTCCGCGTAGCCCTCGTCGTCGGCGGTGTCGCGCAGCTCGTTCTGCCGCGCGTTGCCGGCCGACGTGGTGTCCAGCGACCGGCGGCGGATCTGCTGGCCGGTGACCGGATCGAGCCGGGACAGCAGCCGCCGGGCCGCCACCCTGGCCTCCTGCTCGGTGGCCCGCACGATCACGTGGGCCCGGTAGCCGAACCGCAGCTCGCGGTCGTAGCGGGCGGCCCTGGCCCGCATGTCGGTGAGCACCGCCTCGACGCCCGCCATGGTGTCGGGCCACATCAGGAACACGTCGGCGCCCCGGGCGGCCACGTCCCGGCCCGCCTCGGACAGGCCGCCGAAGTAGAACGGCGGGCACCCGCCGGCCGGCCGCACCCGAGGCGGGTCGAGGGCCAGGCTGACGAACTCGCCGTGGAAGTCGACCGGCTTGCCGTTGAGCAGGTCCCGCAGCACGCCGATGATCTCCAGCGTGCGGCGGTACCGCGGCTCGGAGTCCAGGTCCTGGCCCGGCAGGGCCGAGGAGATGATGTTGATGGTCAGCCGGCCGCCCAGCATCTGGTCGATGGTGGCGAGCTGGCGGGCTAGCTGCGGCGGCCACATCTCGCCCATCCGCACCGCCAGCAGCAGCTGCATGCGCCGCAGCAGCGGGGCGATGCCGGCCGCGAACGCCACCGAGTCGATGCCCATGGCGTAGCCCGAGGGCAGCAGCAGGTTGTCGTAGCCCGCCTCCTCGGCCGCCAGGGCGATGGTCCGGCAGTGCTCCCAGCTGGACCGCAGGGCCGGATCGGGGACGCCGAGAAACTCGTAGTCGTCGTCGCACAAGGCGGCGAACCAGGAAACCTCACAGCCCGTTGATCCCATCGGCGCACCTGCCCTTCACGTCTGCCATCCTGCCCGTCCTGCCATCCTGCCCGTCCTGCCATCCTGCCCGCCCCGCGCACACCCCGTGGATACCCCGTGCATACCCGTTGGGCGGCCCGAGAGGTGGCGACGACTGCTCTTCATATGGAAGTTCTATGGCGGTACGCAAGGATTTGAGATGCTCACAGCAGAATCGGTTCTCCGGGGCCACGAGGCACCACGGGAGCCAACATGAGCGAGCGGCCCGGTGCCGCGGGCAATGGCGAGGCCAATGGCGCACGGACGAGCCGGCGCCGCGTGCTCCAGGCCGGCCTGGTCGCCGGGGCCGCCGTCGGCG
>JBOHCO010001759.1:0-2198 GCA_050698895.1 Streptosporangiaceae bacterium | reverse complement strand
CGCTTGTGGGTCAGGCCGGCCAGCGGGTTGGTCTGGTCCATGAACTGGGAGAGCTGGCTGGTGCCGAAGAACTCCTTGATCGAGGCCACCACCGGGCGGATGTTGATCAGGGTCTGCGGCGTGATCGCCTCGACGTCCTGAGTCGTCATCCGCTCGCGGACCACGCGCTCCATGCGCGCGAGGCCGAGCCGGACCTGGTTCTGGATCAGCTCGCCGACCGTGCGCAGGCGCCGGTTGCCGAAGTGGTCGATGTCGTCCACCTCAACCGGGATGAGGGCCTCGCCGGACTTCATCTCGTCCTCGCCGGTGTGCAGCCGGACCAGGTACTCGATGGTGGCGACGATGTCCTCTTCGGTCAGCGTGCCCTGGGTGATCGGCAGGCCGAGCCCCAGCTTCTTGTTGACCTTGTACCGGCCGACCTTGGCCAGGTCGTACCGCTTCGGGTTGAAGTACAGGTTCTCCAGGAGCGCCTGGGCGGACTCCCGCGTGGGCGGCTCGCCCGGGCGCAGCTTGCGGTAGATGTCGAGCAGGGCGTCGTCCTGGCCCGTGGTGTGGTCCTTCTCCAGGGTGGCGCGCATCGACTCGTAGCCGCCGAACCGCTCGAGGATCCGCGCCTCGTCCCAGCCCAGCGCCTTGAGCAGAACGGTGACGCTCTGCTTGCGCTTGCGGTCGATGCGGACCCCGACCGAGTCGCGCTTGTCGATCTCGAACTCGAGCCACGCGCCGCGGGACGGGATGACCTTGCAGCTGTAGATGTCCTTGTCGGAGGTCTTGTCGACCTGCCGGTCGAAGTACACCCCCGGCGAGCGGACGAGCTGGGACACCACGACACGCTCGGTGCCGTTGATGATGAACGTGCCCTTGGGCGACATCAGCGGGAAGTCGCCCATGAACACGGTCTGGCTCTTGATCTCGCCCGTGCTGTTATTGATGAACTCCGCCGTCACGAACATCGGGGCGGAGAAGGTCATGTCCTTCTCCTTGCACTCCTCAGAGGAGTACTTGGGAGGCTCGAACCTGTGATCCCGGAACGAGAGCGACATGGTCCCCGTGAAGTCCTCGATCGGGCTGATCTCCTCGAAGATCTCTTCGAGGCCGGACTGCTCAGGGAGATCCTTGTGCCCGTCCGCCTTCTCGGACTCGATCCGCGAGCGCCAGCGCTCGTTGCCCAGCAGCCAGTCGAATGAGTCTGTCTGGAGGGCGAGGAGCCCGGGAACCTCTAGGGGTTCCTTGATACGGGCGAAGGAAACACGACGTGGACCGGGAACTTTAGCTGAGGCGCTGCGCGAGGCTGCCAACAGGGGTCCTTCCGAGCTTGAAGCCGACTGTCACGCGCGCACGGAGACCGCCCTGCGGCTGCGGCCGCTGATTGAGACCAGCACCGAAGGGGTCGAAACTTGGCCGAGGACGAGAGAGTGCAGCGCAAATTAGCAGTGTAGTCCGAAGACACACCACTGGTCAAGTGTACGCCACCTTTATGTTCACGGTTGCAAGGCAGCATCGCTCGTGCGGAGCGAAACGTCAAGCCCAGGAGGCCTGATGTCGCAACCTGACGGCACGTGACGAGAATCACAACCAGATCGGTGTTTAGTCTACCTGGTCGGCTGGGGACATATGTGTGTTACGCCTCCGCGGTGGGTGGCGCCCTAGCTGAACACCCTGATGGCCAGCCTTGTTCCCAGCCGGGCCCGGACAGGCTTCTGCCCGCCACGGCCGGGCCGTGGCGGGCAGAAAGCTGACGCGGCGGCGGGCCGCCCGGGAGCGGACCGGCCGTGCCGCGGGTGCTATGCGGGGTGATATGCGGGGTGCTACTTGACCGTGACCGTGGCCCCGGCGCCCTCGAGCTGGGCCTTGGCCTTCTCCGCGGTCTCCTTGTTGACCCGCTCAAGCAGCGGCTTGGGGGCGCCGTCCACGAGGTCCTTGGCCTCCTTGAGGCCCAGGCTCGTGAGGGTCCGGACCTCCTTGATGACCTGGATCTTCTTGTCGCCGGCCGCCTCGAGGATGACGTCGAACTCGTCCTGCTCCTCGGGCTGCTCCTCGGCGCCGCCGCCACCTGCGGCCGGCGCCGCCATGACCGCCGCCGGGGCGGCCGCCTTGACGTCGAAGGTGTCCTCGAACTGCTTCACGAACTCGGAGAGCTCGATCAGCGTCATCTCCTTGAACGCGTCGAGCAGGTCGTCCGTGCTCATCTTCGCCAT
>JBOHCO010001758.1:0-3224 GCA_050698895.1 Streptosporangiaceae bacterium | reverse complement strand
GGTCGTTGTCCGCGTACACCACCCGGCAGCCGGGCGCCACGTCCGCGGCGATCTCGTGCACGCCGCCCGCGGTGGGCAGGCCGGTGCCGATGTCCAGGAACTGGCGGACGCCGGCCTGGCCGGCCAGGTAGCGCACGGCCCGGGCCAGGAACGCCTGGTTGGACTGGATGGAGGAGACCAGGTCGGGGTAGGCGGCCCTGGCCTGCTCGGCGGCGGCCCGGTCGGCGGGGAAGTTGTCGGTCCCGCCGCGCAGGTAGTTCTGGATCCGGGCGATGTGGGCCACGCTGGTGTCGACACCGGGCACCGCCTCCATGGACAGCACCCTCTCAGGGCAGGGACTGCTCGGTCCAGATGCTCTTGCCGGTGCTCATGTACCTGGTCCCCCAGCGATCGCACAGCGCGGCGATGAGCTGCAGCCCGCGCCCGCCCTCGTCGGTCCAGGCGGCCCGGCGGATGCGCGGCGTGGTCAGGCTCCCGTCGAAGACCTCGCAGGTCAGGCTGCGGCTGCGGAGCAGGCGGAGCTGGAGGGGACCCTTGGCGTGCCGGATCACGTTGGCGACCAGCTCGCTGGCCAGCAGCTCGGTGTTGAGGGCCAGCTCCTCCAGGCCCCAGGCCTCGAGCTGCTCCTGCACGTGCTGGCGGGCCGCCCTGGCCGCCTGCGGGTCCTCGGGCAGCGACCAGGCCGCGATGGCGTCCGGGTCGGTGGCCCGGACGCGGACCACGAGCAGCGCGGCGTCATCGGAGGTCTGCTGGCCGGCGGGCAGCAGCGCGCCGGTGATGCTCTCGCAGAGCTGATCCAGGTCCTCGCCGTGGTGGGCCCGCAGGTGCTCGGCCAGGCGGCGCATGCCCGCCTCGGTGTCGCGCCGGGCCGACTCGATCAGGCCGTCGGTGTACAGGACCAGCAGGCCGTCCTCGGGCACCGCCAGCTCCACGGACTCGAACGGCGGCACGGCCACGCCGAGCGGGGGATCGGTGGCGCTCGGCGCGAAGTGCACCGTGCCGTCCGGCCCGACCACGGCGGGTGGCGGGTGGCCGGCCCCGGCCATGGTGCACAGCCGGGTGATCGGGTCGTAGATCGCGTACAGGCAGGTCGCGAACGAGTCGTCGCCCAGCCCGCTGACCAGGTCATTGAGGTGGCCGAGGATCTCGTCGGGCGGCAGCTCTAGGTCCGACAGGGTCTGCACGGCGGTGCGCAGCCGCCCCATGATGACCGCCTCGGGCAGGCCGTGCCCCATGACGTCGCCGATGACCAGGGCCACCCGGTCGGCGGACAGCGGGATGACGTCGTACCAGTCCCCGCCCACGTCCGTGCCGTGGCCGGCGGGCAGGTACCGCGCGGCCGTGGCCACGGCGGGCAGCGCGGGCAGCTGCTGGGGGAGCAGGGCGCGCTGGAGCGCCTGGGCCCTGGCGTGCTCGGCATCGAACAGCCGGGCCCGCTCCAGGGCCTGGGCGATGAGGGCGCTGAGCGCGGTCAGCAGGGCGCGCTCGCCGGAGCTGAGCCGGCGCGGCTGGTCGAAGGTGACCACGCACAGGCCGACCAGCCGGCCCGACACCACCAGCGGCATGAACGCCCAGGCCTGCATGTTGCTGCGGACCGGCTCCCGCACCCACTCCGGGTAGCGCCGGGCGTACTCCCGCGGCGAGGAGATGAACCACGGCCGGTGATCGCGCGCCGCCTCGGCGGCGGGCGCGATCTCCCGCAGCGGGCCGTCGATCTGCTCCAGGTAGTTCGGCGGGTAGCCGACCGCGCCGATCACCCGCAGCCGGTCGTTCTCGATGACCTGCATGGCCAGCCCGGCCGCGCCGAACGGCGGCAGCACCCGGTCGGCGACGGCCGTCACCACGTCCTGTGACGTCACCGCCTCGGCCAGCGCGGCGGTCAGGTCCTGGATCCGGGTCGCCCGCTCGGCCGCCTCGTGCTCCACCGCCTCCTGATCGGCCAGCCGCTTGCGCGATTCGGTGATGTCGGTGATGTACCAGGCCAGGCCGTCCGGCACGGGGACGAACCGGAACCGGTACCAGCGGTCGGTGTCGGGCCACGGGGCGTCGAAGCCGGCCGGGATGGTCCCGGCCGCGGCCTTGCGGCAGCGGGCCTGCAGGCCGGGCACGCGGCGGATCACCAGCAGGTCCCAGAGCACCCGGCCGGTCAGCTTCTGCAGCGAGCCGAGCAGCCGCTCGGCCTCGACGTTGGCGAACGTGATCCGCCAGTCCCGGTCCAGGGACAGGAACCCGTCGCTCATGTAGCGCAGCGCGCTCTGCACGCCGTCGCGGATCTCGCGCGACTCGGTGGTGTCCCACGCCGTGCCCAGCATGCGGAGGGGCTGGCCGTCCGCGTCGGGCTCGACCCGGCTCCGGATCTGGAGCCAGCGGACGCTGCCGTCCGGGCGGCAGACCCGGTACTCGGCGTTGTAGGGCTCCAGGGCGGCGACTGCCTTGTCCACCCCCGAGGTCAGCCAGGCGATGTCGTCAGGATGGACCATCCCGAGCCAGGTCTCGATGCGCTCATCGTAGGACTCCCGATTCACGCCGAGCAGGGCCATCGAAGCCCCGTCGAGGGTCAGCCGCCCGGGGCCGAAATCCCAGACCCAGGCGCCGACCTGGGTGGCGCCGTAGGCCTGCTGAAGGCCGTCCGCCCCGGCCGCGCCCGGCATGATCGTCACAGCGCGCCGGCGGTGGTGTGCCGCCCGTGCGCGGTGATGGTGGCGCTGAGCAGGTCCATCAACCTGTGCATAACTGGAAACATACCCACCTGGCCACGCCCTGTGACCTGCCCGGGGACTCTGCTTAGGGCCGACGCTGCCCGCGGCTCCGGCCGGCGCGTCAGGCCGGCACCACGTACGGGAAGCTCGCGGCGCGCTGGTCCGGGTCACCGCCGGCGTCAGCCCCGAGGGCACGGCCGTGTCGAGCACCAGCGACAGCATGGCCTCGGGCGCGTTGTCGGCCAGCTTGCGGCCGTTGCGGGTGGCGAACCCGTAGGTCGCGGGCGTGCCGACCACGTACGGCAGCACGTCGGGGAACAGCTGCCGCGCCACCGTCTGGCCGTAGCCCGCCGCGTCGGGTGGCCGGCCCGGTTGACCGGCTGCCAGCCGCCCGCGTCGGTGGCCAGCCGGGTGGTGCACCAGACCCCGGTCCGGGCGCCGGGCCGCAGCAGCGGGTGCTGGTGGGAGACCTCGAGCACGATCGACTCGACCGTCGTGCCGGCGAAGCTGTTCTGCGCGGCGGCG
>JBOHCO010001757.1:0-1866 GCA_050698895.1 Streptosporangiaceae bacterium | reverse complement strand
GCCGGTGGCGACGCGCCGGACCATGCGGGACGTGGCCCAGGCGGCTGGCGTCAGCACCATGACCGTGTCCCGGGTTATCAACGGCCAGCCCGGCGTCCTGCCGGAGACCGCGGCCCGGGTGGAACGGGCGATCCGTCGGCTGGGATACCAGCGCAACGACACCGCCCGCCAGCTTCGGCGCAAGGGCCAGCCGACGCAGATCATCGGGATGCTAGTCGATGACCTGTCCAACCCGTTTTACGCCACGCTGACCCGCGCCGTCGAGGATGCCGCCCGGCGGCGGCACTACGTGGTCCTGATCGGCAGCTCCCAGGACAACCTGGCCCGGGAGCGGGAGGTCGTCGCGGCATTCTGCGCCCGGCAGGTGGACGGGCTCATCCTGGTGCCGGTGGCCGGCAGTCACCGCTTCCTGGCCAGCCAGATGGCCCAGGGCACCAAGGTCGTGTGCGTGGACCGGCCGACCACCGGGCTGGACGTCGACCGCGTGCTGGTGGACAACCGCCGGGCCGCTCAGGACGCCGTCCGGAACCTGCTCGGCCTCGGCCACCGTCGCATCGCCTTCCTCGGCGACCGCGAGGACGTCTGGACGATCGGCGAGCGGTACGTGGGCTTCCGCGCCGCCTTCGAGGAGCGGGGCCTCGAGCCCGATCAGCGGCTCGTCCGGCGCGGGCTGCGCAGCCGAAGCCAGGCCGCCGCCGCCATCTCCGACCTGATGAGCCTGGCCGACCCGCCGACCGCCCTGTTCACCAGCAACGACCTGACCACCATGGGCGCCATCGACTGCGGCCTCTGCGCCGACGTCGCCCTGGTCGGCTTCGACGACTTCGCGCTGGCCGACAAGCTCAGCCCGCCCGTCAGCGTGGTTACCCAGGACGCCGCCGCCATGGGCGTCGCCGCCGCCGAGCTGCTGTTCGCCCGGATCGGGGGCGACAGCTCGCCGCCCAGGGAGCTGATCCTGTCCACCCGGATGGTCGCCCGCGGCTCCGGCGAGCTCCCCGGCCCCGGCTCGGTGACCGCCGGGCGGATACTGTAATGATCTTCCCGGGAGGGAAGGATCACCCGCATGAGCCGCGAAGACCGACGTCGCCTGGTCATCACCGGCGTGCCCATCGACTCCGTATCCGCACCCGAGCCCGGTAGCGAGCCGTTCGGCACCGAGCTGGCCCCCGTGGCCCTGCGGGCCGCCGGCCTGGCTGGCGCCGTCGCCGCCGCCGACGCCGGCGACCTGCCCGTCCGGCTGGCCGGGCGGGTCAGGGATGCCCAGACCGGCGTCGTCGGCTGGCCGGCGGTCCAGGCCCTGACCCAGGCCGTCCGGCTCCAGGCCAGCGAGATCACCGCCGGCGGCCGCGTGCCGTTCCTGGTCGGCGGCTGCTGCACCCTGCTGCCCGGCGCCCTGGCCGGCGCCCGCGACGCCCTCGGCCAGGTCGGACTGGCCTACCTGGACGGCCACCTCGACACCTACGACGGCCGGACCTCCCCGACCGGCGAGGCCGCCGACATGCCCGTCTCCGTCATCGCGGGCAACGGCCCCGGGGACTGGTCCTCCGAGATCGGCGCACCGCTGGTCGGACCCGATCAGCTCGCCTTGCTCGGCCCCCGCGACCGGGCTGAGGCCGAGACCCTCGGCGCCGTCCTGCCCGAGGACTGCGGCCTGCGGCCCGAGCTCAGCCCGGCCCAGCTCCGCGACCGGGGCCTGTCCGCCGCCGGCCAGGATGCCGCCGAGCGGCTCAGCCAGGCCGGCGGCCGCTACTGGCTGCACCTCGACGTGGACGTGCTGAGCGAGGAGGTCTTCCCGGCCACCGACTACCTCATGCCCGGCGGCCTGGACCTGGCCGAGCTGCGCGAGCTGATGGAGCCGCTGGCCCG
>JBOHCO010001756.1:0-1904 GCA_050698895.1 Streptosporangiaceae bacterium | reverse complement strand
GTCCTTTCCGGGGGAATGCACCCGCCGGGCGACTGCGGACCGGGCCTCCGGCTGAGACCAGGTGGCCAGGTCGCGGGCCGCGCAGACGAAGTCCTCGTGCATCGCGTCGAACAGGTGCCCGGCGCGGGCGATGAGCTCCGCGTCGCCGCGCACCGTGCTGGTCTGCTCGTCACTCACCCGCCCAGTCTGCCCCGCCGCCTCCAGGCCCGGCAAATGGCAGCAACCGGCCAGTTCCTCGTCGCGACCGCCGGGCCGGGACAAGCTGTGAGCATGACGTACATAACGAACACCAGCTCGCCCGCTGCCGCCGCCGGCACCTTCGCGATCGGCGGCGACCGGCCCGTCGCCCGGCTCGGCTTCGGCACGATGCGGCTGCCCACCGGGACCTTCACCGGCCCGGTCCGCGACCCGCAGGACGGGATCGCGGTGCTGCGCCGCGCCGTCGAGCTGGGCGTGAATCACCTCGACACCGCGAGCTTCTACCGGCGCGGCGACGTCGTGGCCAACCAGCTGGTCCGCCGGGCGCTGGCCCCCTATCCCGACGGCCTGGTCATCGCCACCAAGGTCGGCCCGATGCTCGGGCCGGACGGCACCCCGACCCAGCAGGCCGCCCCCAGCCAGCTGCGCGGCCTGGTGGAGGACAACCTCCGCGAGCTCGGCCTCGACCATCTCGACCTGGTCTACCTGCGGGTCGGCGCGAGGAACCCGCCGGGCGGCGAGCCGATCGCCGAGCGGTTCGCGGCGCTGGCCAAGCTGCGCGAGGAGGGCCTCATCCGGCACCTGGGCGTCAGCAACGTCGACGCCGCCCAGCTCGCCGAGGCTCGCGCGATCGCCCCGGTCGCCGCCGTGCAGAACGCGTTCCACGTGCACGCCACCGCGGACGCCGCGCTGCTGGCCGAGTGCACCCGGTCCGGTACCGCGTTCGTGCCGTTCTTCCCGCTCGGCGGCGGCCACGACCCCATCGACACGACCCAGCTTGAGCAGGCCGTCGCCCGGCACGGGGCGACCGTCCAGCAGGTCGCGCTCGCCGCGCTGCTGGCCGCCTCCCCGGTGATGCTCCCGATCCCCGGCACCGGCAACCTGGCCCACCTAGCCGAGAACGTCGGCGCGGCCAGGATCCGGCTCACTCCGGAGGACCTCGCCAGCCTCGCCGGGTAAGGGCATGCTCGTGGACCGGCAAGTGGAGCCGGCCAGCCCTGGAGTCGCCCGGACCCGCCTCAGCCCAGCGGCTGTCTCGCGATGACCCCAGGCTCGCGGCCGGCCAGCAGCCAGCCGCCGGCCGCGGCGGCCAGCGGCAGCCCGATCGCCAGGATCAGCACGTCGGCCACCGGCACGTTACCGAACAGGGCGGACAGGGCGCCGTGCGCCCAGACCAGGCTGGCGGCCAGGGCGAAGGCCAGGCCGAGGATCGCGCCGAGCAGGCCCAGTGCGGCCGCGGTCGCCGCGGTGATCGTCCGCCGCGTGGTCGAGCTGGCCCCGGTCGCGGTGAGCGTGCGCAGGTCCGGCGCGGTCTCGCTGCGGATCAGGCCGACGCAGGCGGCCAGGATGCCGAGCGCGATCAGGATGCCGAGCGCGGTGCCGACATCGGCGATCTCGGCGAAGTCCGTTCCGCCGGAGGCGATCTCGAGCGGGGCCTGGAAGGCGAGTACGGCCCGACGCGCGGCGCGGATCTGCGCGGCGGTGAGCGGGGCCGGCGCCTGGATCAGCCACCCGTCCAGGTGAGCCTGCAGGTGGTACTTGCGCACCGCGTGCCCGGTGATCAGCGTGTTCGGCGCGTCGGTGCCGCTGGGCAGGCCGCTGATCGTCTGGATCGCCGGGCGGGCCAGGCAGTCGTTGCTGAGCGTGCAGGACGAGCCGCCGTCACCACCGGGCCCGCCGGACTGGTCTCCCGAGCTGTCGGATAC
>JBOHCO010001755.1:0-1780 GCA_050698895.1 Streptosporangiaceae bacterium | reverse complement strand
AGGGCGAAGCCGGTGATCCGGCGGTCGGAGTACTTGTAGCCTCCGCCGTCCGGATTCGAGGTCGTGTCGGGGCTCCACTGCACCATGCCGAACGGGACGTCGGGCCCGGGGAAGTCGTCGGCGTTGTTGGTCGTGCCGATGAACGGGTTCACCAGCGCGGCCGGATCGGTGACCTGGGCGGCGCCCGCCGCCGTGGTGATCCGGGCCGTGGCGGTCCGGGCCGCGGCCAGGCCAGGCCAGATCACCGAGCCGGCCAGGACGACGCCGGCGGTGATCCCTGCGGTCATGCTGAGCGCGGTCAGCTGGCCCCGTCGGGGGCGCGCGAAACGGGGTTTCAGGGTCGGGCTCCTCGGCGATCACCCGGCGGTCGCGGACCCGCGCCGCCGGTGGTCATGGCGGTTCCGCGGCCCGACGTTATCATCCCAATCAGCGGATTAGATATTGAATGTCGCCAAGAGCAGCATGTAGTCAGCTATTTCAGGCGAGTCCGCCAGTTGCCTTTCCGCTAGGCCGGCTTGCGCCCGACGCCGACCAGGCCCCAGTGGCGGCCAGGGTCGCTGGGCACGTCGGCCGGGGAGTCCGGCCGCCACCGCGACAGGTAGGCCAGGCCCGGCTCGACGAGCTCGAAGCCGTCGAAGAATCGGGCGATCTCTTCCCGCGAGCGGAGCTGAACCTGGGTCGCCACGCTGCGGTTGTAGACCTTCTCGGTGGCCTGGGCCACCGCGGGCTTGGCCTCGTCGGTGCCGTGGCACAGCACGAGATAGCTGTCGGGGGCCAGCGCGTCGCGCAGCGTGGCCACCAGGCGCCGGGGGTCGTCGGCGTCGGCGATGAAATGCAGGACGGCGACGAGCAGCAGGCCGACCGGCCGGCTGAAGTCGATCAGGCCCCGGGTGCCGGGGTGGCCCAGGATCCGCTCGGGGTCCCGCAGGTCGCCGCCGACGATGGCCGCGTTCTCGCGTCCGGCCAGGATGGTCTTGCTGTGCGCGATGGCCACCGGGTCGACGTCGACGTAGACGACCCTGGCGCCGGGGTCGGCCTGCTGGGCGACCTCGTGCACGTTGCCCTGGGTCGGGATGCCCGAGCCGATGTCCAGGAACTGGCGGATGCCCGCCTGGCTCAGGAACCGCACCGCCCGGCCCAGGAACGCGCGGTTGGCCCTGGCCGCCTCGCGGGCGTTGGGCTGGACCGACGCGATGGCCCGGCCCGCGTCCTGGTCGGCCAGGAAGTTGTGGCTGCCGCCGAGCAGGTAATCATACACCCGGGCCACGTTGGCCCGCCGGGTGTCGACCCCGGCCGGGGCCCAGCTGGCCCGGCCGGCCGTCTCGCCGGCCGGCGGCGCGGGCGGGCTCGACGGGTCGTCCCCCTTGAGCGGCGCGGTCATCGCCGGCCTAAGGGGGCCATCCCCCTGGACAGCACGGTCATGGCGCCTCCTGTCCCGACAGCCGGTCCCGACAGTCCGGATGGCACTACCTCAGGGTAACTTGCCCGGCTCTCGTCCGCCCGTCATCTTCGTCGGGATCACAGACCGTAATTATTTCGGGAAATCGACCGTATTGTCTTGACAGGATTGCCCGCAAGGTCTGATCTCTGGGGTGAGATCTGTAGGCCAATCCCGGGTGGTCACCGATGATGAGACGGCAGGCCCTGGTGCGACACATGTGGCTGGCGGGTGTCGCCGCGGCGGCAATGGTTGCGCTCACATTACCCGCGCCGGCCGCCGGGGCGGCTCCGGCGACCGCGGGCGCGGCGCGGACGGCCAGCGAGCTGAGCACCGGTGGTC
>JBOHCO010001754.1:0-7727 GCA_050698895.1 Streptosporangiaceae bacterium | reverse complement strand
GCGTCCGGGTCACCGGCCATGCCTGCGATGTCTCCGATAAGGCTCAGGTGCTGCGGTTCCGCGATGAGCTGCTCGGGGAGCACGCCAGCGATCACGTCGACCTGGTCTTCAACAACGCCGGCATCGGCGGCGGCGAAAGCTTCGTCAGCAGTCCCCGGGAGGTGTGGGAACGTACCTTCGCCGTTGACTGGTGGGGCGTGTATTACTGTGCCCGCGCGTTCTTGCCGCTGCTCATCGCGAGCGGCGATGGCGTCCTGGTCAACACCAGCAGCGTGAATGGCTTCTGGGCGGCGCTGGGCCCCAGCGTGCCGAACAACGCCTACAGCACGGCCAAGTTCGCCGTGAAGGGCTTCTCGGAAGCGCTCATCGAAGACCTGCGCGCCAACGCGCCCGGTGTCCGGGTCGCCGTCGTGATGCCGGGGCATGTGGGTACGGACATCATCGCGAACAGCCTGCGCGCCCGTGGCCTGCCCGAGCCCGAGCACATGAGCGACGCCCAGGTTCAGGAGCTGTTCCCCCGCGAGGTCCAGGCCGGGCTGATCGAGGCCGAGTTGCTGCCCAGGAGCGCGGCCGCCGCCGGTGCCTCGGGCGACGAGCTGCGCGAGATGATCGCGCGGCTGAATACCAGCTTCCGGGACAACGCGCCGGTCAGCGCGGCCAAGGCGGCGACCATCATCCTCGACGGGGTGCGGTCCGGGTCGTGGCGGATCCTGATCGGCGACGACGCCAGGCTGGTCGACGCCAAGGTGCGGGAGCAGCCCGAGGCCGCTTACGACTACGCCCGGCTATTCGGCGTGGAGCCGGCTTAACGGGGGCGCCATGATCACGGCAATCGGTCAGCGATAGTCGCGAACGGATTTCCGCGACCATGAACTGATCATGAACCCGCGCCTTTCGGCCCGGCCGCCGCAGGGGTGTTACCACCGGGACATCCGCGGCCATGCGTCGGCAGGCATGCTGGGGGGCCTGGGTCTCACGACCGGCCGCTGGCCGCGTGCGACGCGACGACGCGAGGGGATGAAAACATGGTGAATGCGACGGCGGTCTTCCCCGGCTGGCCGGGCGGCGCCGAGGTGGCGGTGGCGCTGACGTTCGACGTGGACGGCCAGGCGCCCTGGCTGAGCGAGGGCCCGGAGTACACCCGGCGGCTGTCGATGCTGTCCCAGGGCCGGTTCGGGCCCGAGCGCGGCCTGGGCCGGATCCTGGACCTGCTGGCCGGGCTGGGCCTCCCGGCCACCTTCTACGTGCCGGGGCACACCGCCGACCAGCACCCCGGCGCGGTGGCCGCGATCCTGGCCGGCGGTCACGAGGTCGGGCATCACGGGTACCTGCACCGGGGCACCGACGGGCTGGACGCCGCCGCGCAGCGAGCCGAGCTGGAGGAGGGGCTGGTCGCGCTGGACCGGGCCGGGGTCCGGCCGGGCGGCTACCGGTCGCCGGGCTGGGAGCTGACCCCGCCGACCCTGGACTTGCTGGCCGAGCTGGGCTTCTCCTACGAGTCCAGCCTGATGGCCGACGACCGGCCGTACTGGGTGACCAGCGGCGGCCAGCCGCTGCTGGAACTGCCGGGGCACTGGAGCCTGTGCGACTGGCCCTACTTCGGCTACACGCCCTACCACGGCGGCCTGCTGGCCGACCCGGCGGCGGTGGAGCGGATCTGGCTGGATGAGTACGAGTCGGCCCGCCAGGAGGGACGGGTGCTCACCCTGACCATGCACCCGGAGGCCATCGGCCGCGGCTACCTGGTCCGGATGCTGGAGCGGGTGGTCACCGCGATGCTGGACCGCGGCCGGCCGTGGTTCGCCACCCACGCCCAGATCGCCGCGCTGGCCGCCGCGCCCGCTGGTGCCGCCCCCGCCGCTCCCGCGCCGGCCGGCTAGGCCCGGTCAGCCGCCTCATCCTCACGGCGTAGGCAGAGATCACCGCTGCGGCTGACGCGATCGGCACCCCCGAGGCGTCACATTAGAAGCCGCGGTGGTGCTTACCAGGCGGAGACCGAGAACGGTTAGAGCGGGGTGAGGATGGAAGCCAGAGTCATGACCGGTGCGGCGGCTCCGCCGTCTGGCACCGGCGCGGCCGCGTTCGAGCGCTTCTTCCGCGCGCACTATCCGGCCGTGGTCCGGATCGCCCGCGGCGTCGTGGGCGACGCGGCCGCCGCGCAGGATGTGGCCCAGGACGTGTTCATCGCCGCGCTGGCGCGGTTCCCGGACCCGGAGGCGGCCCAGCACGCGGCCGCCTGGGTCCGGGTGGCCGCCGCGCACGCCGGGCTGAACGCGATCCGGGGCGAGCGCCGCCGCGGGCAGCGCCAGGTACTCAGCGGCATCGACGTGCCGCCTGCCGGGCCGGAGGAGGCGGCGCTCGATGCCGAGTGCCGCGCCGAGGTCCGGGAGGCGCTGCGGCGGCTGCCGCGGCGGTCGGCGACCGTTCTCGTGCTCCGTCACAGTGGCCTCAGCTACGCCGAGGTAGCCGAGGCCATGAACGTCAATGTCGGGCACGTCGGAACGATGCTCCGCCGGGCCGAGTCCGCGCTACGCAAGGAGCTGAACGATGCGACACGTATCTGACGGGGTGCTGCGGCGACGGCTGGAGGAGCCGTTCGCGGTCCCCGACGCCGCCGGGTGCCACCTGGAAACGTGCGGCCGCTGCCGGGCCAGCAGCGGCAAGATCGCCGAGGACGCCGCGGTGGCCTCCCGGCTGCTGGCCACGCCGCCGGTCGCCACCGACGCCGACGCCGCCTGGGAGCGGCTCCAGCGCCAGCTGGAACTGGAGCCCGCCGCGCGCCGCCCGTCGGTCCGGCGCAGCGGGGTGCCGCGCTTCCCGCGGCCGGTGCTGAACGTCCCCGCCGCCACCGGGGTGGCGGCCGCGGCCGTGCTGGTGGCCGGCGGGGTGGCCGCCGCGGCCACCCTGACCGCGGTCTTCGCGCCGACCAAGGTCGCCCCGGTCCAGGTGAACACCGCTGACCTGAAGGCCATCACGAACGTGCTGGGCCTCGGCAGCGAGACCAGCCACCTGTCGCCAGGCGGCGGCTCGCAGCAGCTGCGGTTCGGCACGCTGCGCTGGTCCTCGTCCGGCCACGCCGGACCGGTGGCGTCGGTGGCCCAGGCCACGGCCCGGACCCACCTGGCGTACACCGCGCCCGCGCGGCTGCCCGCCGGGGTCGGCGCGGCCACCGGCGTGTTCGTGCAGCCGCAGGCCACAGCCACGATCAGCTTCACCAAGAGCATCGCCGCCCCGGTGGGCGGGACCTCGCTGGCGGTCACGGCCGGCCCGGCCATGTTGGTCCAGTACGGCGGCCAGGTGGCCGGCACCCGGGTGCCCACGCTGGGCATCCTGACCATGCGGCGGCCGGTGGCCACCTCGACCGGCGCCACCACCGCCGAGCTGGAGAGCTACCTGATGTCCCGGCCCGGCATCCCGTCCGACCTGGTCCGCCAGGTGCGGCTGCTGGGCAACCTGGGCACGGTGCTGCCGGTGCCGGTCCCGCCCGGCGCCACGGCCACCCACCTGCGCGTGGACGGCGCGCCGGCGGTGCTGCTCAGCGTCGCCTCGGGCGGCGCGTCCGCGGTGATCTGGGAAAGCCATGACGGCACGGTGCACGCCGTGGCCGGCCTGCTCGACTCACAGGACATCCTGAATGTCGCCCGCCAGGTCGGCTGACCAGCAGGTAGCCCGGCCCGCCGCGCCGCCAGGCGCGGCGGGCGGAGCCTCGCCCGCCGTGCACGCCATCGAGCTGCGCAAGTGCTACCGGCAGACCGTGGCCCTGGACGGGCTGTCGATGACGGTGCGGCGCGGCGAGGTATTCGGCTTCCTGGGCCCGAACGGGGCGGGCAAGACCACGGCGGTCAAGCTGCTGCTCGGGCTGGTCCGGCCGACCGGCGGCGAGGCCATGGTCCTGGGCGCGCCGGCCGGCGACCGGGAGACCCGGCGGCACGTCGGCTACCTGCCCGAGCTGTTCCGCTACCAGAGCTGGCTGACCGCCCGCGAAGTGCTGGTGCTGCACTGCCGGCTCATGCGGCTGGCCCGGCCGCGCTGGCGGGACGAGGTCAACGGCGCGCTGCGCACGGTGGGCCTGGCCGACCGCGGAGACGACCGGGTCGGGACGTTCTCGAAAGGTATGCAACAAAGGCTGGGCCTGGGCGTGGCCCTGCTCGGCGAGCCGGCGCTGGTGGTGCTGGACGAGCCGACCAGTGCCCTGGACCCGGTCGGCCGGCACGACGTGCGGGTGATCATCCGCGGGCTGCGCGACCGCGGCGCCACGGTGTTCCTGAACACCCACCTGCTGGAGGAGGCCGAGCAGGTCTGCGACCGGGTGACGGTGATCGACAGGGGCCGGGCGGTGGCCAGCGGCACCATGGCCGAGCTGGTCGGGCGGCTGACCAGCGTGCGGCTGCGGATCAGCGGGCTGGCCGGGCGGTGGTGGCAGCCGCTGGACCGCTTCGGGTGCTGGACCCGGGACCGGGAGTGGCTGCTGGTCGAGGGCATCGAGGCCGGCCAGGTCCCGGACCTGGTCGCGTCGATCGTGGGCCTGGGCGGCCGGGTCGAGGCCGTGGTGCCGCAGCAGCAGAGCCTGGAAGAGCGCTTCCTCGAGCTCCTGGGGGCACAGTGAGCCTGACCGCCGAGAGCCGGGGCTCGGTCAGCCCGGCGCTGACCATCGCCGCGCTGACCATGAAGGAAGCCCTGCGGCGGAAGCTGGTCCTGGCCTTCCTGGTCATCACCGTGGCCGTGGTCGGGCTGAGCGCCTGGGGCTTCTACCGGATCAGCCACCGGACCCACATGACCTCCGGCGAGGTCTCGCTCGCGCTGCCCACCGCCTACATCCTGTTCATGTTCATGTTCAGCTTCGTCGTCGCGCTGAGCGCCTCGGCCATCGCCTCGCCCGCGGTCTCCAGCGAGATCGAGTCGGGGGTGCTGCACGCCGTCGTGGCCCGCCCGGTGCGCCGCGGCGAGGTCCTGCTGGGCAAGTGGCTGGGGCTGGCCGCGCTGCTGGCCGGGTACACGGCCGTGGTCGGCGGGCTGGAGTACGCGGTGGTGGACTGGTCCAGCGGCTACCTGCCGCCCGACCCGATCCCGGCGGCGGCGTTCCTGTTCGCCGAGAGCGCGGTGCTGCTGACGCTGGTGCTCCTGCTCAGCACCCGGCTGGCCACGCTGGCCGCCGGGGTGTTCGGCGTGGCGCTGTTCGGCATCGCCTGGCTGGCCGGGGTCGTCGGGGCGCTGGGCAGCCAGTTCCACATCTCCGCGCTGGAGACGGCCAGCAAGGTCGTCACGTACGTGCTGCCCACCGACGGCCTGTGGCACGCGGCCATCTACTACCTGGAACCGCCGGCCTACGTGCTCCAGCAGGTGACGACCCGGGGCGACCAGGGCGACCCGTTCTTCGCCGCGACCGCGCCGTCGGCGGGCTACCTGGCCTGGGCGGCCGTGTGGTTCGTGCTCGTGCTGGGCGCGGGGGTGATCAGCTTCGGACGACGGGAGCTGTAGCCCGGCTCGGGCGGACGAGGACAGCCAGGCCGGACAGCCATTGTTACGGCCCAATGGATTCACGGAAAGGGGAAGTCAGCCGATGATCGAGGCACTAGGCCTCACCAAGCGCTACGGCGCCACCACCGCGGTGGACGATCTGTCGTTCACGGTGGAGCCGGGGCGGATAACGGGGTTTCTCGGCCCGAATGGGGCGGGCAAGACGACGACCATGCGGCTGATCCTGGGCCTGGACCGGCCGACGGGCGGCACGGTCACGATCAACGGGAAGCCGCTGCGAGGGCTGGCCTACCCGATGCGGGAGGTCGGCGCGCTGCTGGACGCCAAGGCGGTGCACGGCGGCCGCAGCGCCTACAACCACCTGCTGTGCCTGGCCCAGACCAACAACCTGCCCCGGCGCCGGGTCGGCGAGGTGCTGGAGCTGGTCGGCCTGGCGGACGTGGCCCGCAAGCGGTCGCGCGGCTTCTCGCTGGGCATGGGCCAGCGGCTGGGCATCGCGGGGGCGCTGCTGGGCGACCCGGCCATCCTGATGTTCGACGAGCCGGTGAACGGGCTGGATCCCGAGGGCATCCTGTGGATCCGCAACCTGATGAAGCACCTGGCCGCCCAGGGCCGCACGGTGTTCGTGTCCAGCCACCTGATGTCGGAGATGGAGAACACGGCCGACCACCTGATCGTGATCGGCCGCGGCAAGCTCATCGCCGACTGCACGGTGGCGGAGTTCATCGAGCGCAACTCGCGGCAGTCGGTGCGGGTGCGCACCCCGCACGGCGAGGAGCTGGCCAAGGTGGTGACGGCGGCGGGCGGCACGGTGCGCGACGACGGCGACGGGCGGCTGACGATCACCGGCCTGGACACCGCCAAGGTAGGCGACCTGGCCTTTGACAACGGGGTGCGGCTGCACGAGCTGGCCTCGGCCCAGGCCTCGCTGGAGGAAGCATTCATGGAGCTGACCGGCGCGGCGGTGGAGTTCCGGGCCAGCGCCCTGCCGCCGGGCAGCGCGGACGGCGGCCAGGACGAGCGGGTGCTCACGGGAGGCGGGGTCTGACATGACAGCCACTACAGCTCAGGCGGCCCGTCCGGCCGCACTGCCCGCGCCCGCCGGCCAGGCCGGCCTGCGCGGCACCCTGGCCTCGGAATTCACCAAGATCCGCTCGACGCGCTCGACCTGGTGGACGCTGCTGGCCCTGATCGTGGTCACGGTCGGCTTCGGCGCGCTGGCCAGCTTTGGCGCCACGCGCGGCGGCGGCGCTCACGGCCCGGACTTCGACGCGACCATGCACAGCCTGGGCGGCCTGTACCTGGGCCAGCTCATCATCGCGGTGCTGGGCGCGCTGGCCATCACCTCGGAGTACTCGACCGGGATGATCCGTACCTCGCTGACCGCGATGCCGCGCCGCGGGGTGGTGTTCGCGGCCAAGGCGCTGGTGTTCGGCGTGGTCGCGTTCGTCATCGGGCTGATCACCAGCTTCGCCTCGTTCTTCCTGGGCCAGGCGATCATGTCGAGCGACCACATCAACGCCTCGCTCGGGCAGCCGGGCGTGCTGCGCGCGGTGATCGGCGGCGCGCTGTTCCTGACCGCGTGCGGGCTGCTGTCGTTCGGGATCGGGATGATGCTGCGGCACACCGCGGGCGCGATCACCGCCTCGATCGGGCTGCTGTTCGTGCTCACGGTGCTGGTCCAGTTCCTGCCGCAGTCCTGGCAGGACGACGTGGACAAGTGGATACCGGCGCTGGCCGGGAGCCAGGTCTGGGCGGTGAAGGTCGGTCCCGGCGGGCCGCCGATGTTCTCGGCCTGGGGCGGGTTCGCGGTGCTGGCGGGGTACGCGGCGGCGGCCCTGATCGGCGGGTTCGTCTTGTTCCGCGGCCGCGACGCGTAGCCGGCGGGGACTCGCGGCCAGCCGGGGCGTCGCGAGCTAGCGCAGCGGGTGCGGCTCCGGGCGCCGGGTGTCCTGCTCGGCCAGCCGGGCGGCGATGGCCGCCGCCAGGCGGTCGAGCGGGACCGGGGCCCGGGCCGCGCCGCGTCCGCTGACGGTGACGGTGACGGTGACGGTGACCTTGGCCACCTGCGCCCCGGCCCGCACGATGACGGTCCGGCCCCGGCTCAGCAGCCAGGCCTCGTCGCCGATGCCGGGCAGCGGCGTGCCGCGCCGGCCGAACCTGAGGTTGAGGTCGGCGACGGCGCCGCGCGCGGCGACCACGCTCAGCGTGCCGTCGCGGCCCTTGTGGATGACGCCGTGCCCGCCCGG
>JBOHCO010001753.1:0-2003 GCA_050698895.1 Streptosporangiaceae bacterium | reverse complement strand
GTCATTCAGCCCGGATGGCCCGCGCGCCAGTGCAGGGCGGCCAGCACCTCCCGTGACATGGCGCGCTCCCCCGCGGCGTTCGGGTGGAACGGCAGCGCCACCGAGGACGGGACCAGCCCCTCCACCCACTTGACGCCCGCGGGCTGGCAGGCGTCGTGGCCCGCGCTGGCGGCGAAGGTGTTCACGTAGGTGTCGCCGGCCCGCGCCGCCTGGGCGGCCAGCATCGCGTTCATCCGCATTTCCTCGCCGCGCAGGTAGGCCACGTCGCCGCGGGCGATCGGGACCTCCGGCCAGCAGCCGCCGCCGCGGACCGGGAGCAGGTCGGGGTAGCCGAGCAGGAGCACCCGGGCCCGCGGCGCGCGGCGGCGGGCCCCGGCCAGCAGGGCCGCGATGCGCGGCCGCAGGTCAGCGATGGCCCGGCTCAGCCGGTCGGTGCCGCCGGGGGTGTAGTGCGCGCGGCACGGGGCGCCCCACGGGTCGGTCAGGCTGAGCGCGGCGCAGGTGGCCAGGACGGTGCCGAAGCCGACGTCGTTGCCGCCGATCTGGATCGTGACCAGCGAGTCACGCCGGGACAGCGCGCCGAACTGGGGGCGGTTGCTCCCGGTCAGGGTGTGCTGGGCGGCCAGCATGTCGGCGGTGTGCGCGCCGTAGCAGCTGACGTCGGCGAAGCCGGCCGGGTGCAGCGACCTGGCGACCAGCGCCGGGTAGCTCTCGTCGGAGCGCAGGCAGCCCGCGGGCGAGCCCAGCTCGTTCAGGGTCAGCGGGGCCGAGGTGTAGGAGTCGCCCAGTGCCACGTAGGTGCCCGCGGCCGGGCTGGCGTCGGCCAGCCGCGCGGCACCGGGCCGGCCGTGGCCCGCGGCGCAGGCGGTAGCGGCGATCAGCACCAGGCCGGCGGCCGCGGCCAGCCCCCAGCGCCGGGCTCCGGCCCGCGGCCTCATAATGAGCCCACGGTAAGCACGCCGCGCCGCCTGGCACAATCGGGGTTACCCCCGATATCCCCGCGTATCGCGCCTATCCCGGCGGCGCCGTTGTTTAGCTGCGGCTCCGCCGGGCACCCGGATGGTCACGGATCGGGGAGGCCCGGATGAACCCCATCGAGGCGGTCGTGCGGCGGGTCGACACGGCTCAGCAGCGGCATAACGCCACGGGCTTCGTATTCGGGATCATCAAGAAGTTCGGTGACGATAACGCCGGCGCCCTGGTCACCAACCTGGCCTACGCCGGATTCGTCTCGCTGTTCCCGCTGCTGCTGATCCTGACCACCATCCTCGGCCTGATCGCGTCGGCCGACCCGGCTATCCGCGAGCAGGCCCTGGACGCGGTGTCGAAACAGGTGCCGCTCATCGGCCAGCAGCTCACCGGCAGCGTGCACGAGCTGCGGCAGTCCAGCATCATCGGGCTCATCGTGGGCGTCGCGGTGCTGCTGTGGGGGACCACCCGGCTGGCCCAGGCCGGCATCTTCACCATGGAGCAGGTGTGGAACCTGCCCGGCCCGGCCCGCGTCGGCTACTTCCCCCGGCTGCTGCGGTGCGTGCAGTTCCTGGGCGTCCTGGGCCTGGGCGTTGTGGTCACGACGGCGCTCACCGGCCTGGAAGCGTTCAGCCATCAGGGCGTGCTGACCATCGTGATCGCCACCGTCCTGGCCATGATCACCAACGCCGGGATGTTCCTGATCGGGTTCCGCGTGCTGACGCCGGGCAGCATCAGCCTCCGGCGGCTGCTGCCCGGCGCCATCGCGGGCGGCATCGCCTGGACAGCGCTCCAGACGGTCGGGACGCTGCTGGTCCGCCAGGCCCTGCACGGGGCGGCCGCCTACGGCGTGTTCGCGACCGTGCTCGGCCTGCTGGCCTGGGTCTACCTGGGTGCGGAGGTGGCCGTCTACGCGGCCGAGCTCAACGTGGTCGTGGCCCGGCGGCTGTGGCCGCGGGCGCTGGTCCAGCCGCCGCTGACCGAGGCCGACCGGCACAGCATGGCGCTCCAGGCGCTGCAGAACCAGCGGCGCG
>JBOHCO010001752.1:0-3433 GCA_050698895.1 Streptosporangiaceae bacterium | reverse complement strand
GGCCCAGTCGCCCCGGTAGTCGGCCACCAGCGAGTCGGACCGGCCCGGTACCTCGCGTACCGGCCCGGCGTCCGGCAGCCGGTCGCGTACCTCCCTGGCCACCACGGGCGCGAGCCCGGGCAGGAACAGGAACTCCACCGGCCGGCCCGGGCGCCCGCCCGCGCGCCGGTCAGCGGGCCGGTCAGCGGGCAGCGAGGCTGAGCTCGAACGAGTACCGCGAGGCCCGGTAGATGTGGGTCCCGTACTCCACCACCCGCCCGCGCTCGTCGTAGGTCGTGCGCTCCATGGTCAGCAGCGGCGCGCCCTTGGCCTCGCCGAGCAGCCGGGCCTCGGCCAGCGTGGCCGCCCGGGCGCCGATGGTCTGCGCGGCGGCGTGCAGCGTGATGCCCTGCGCGCGCAGCATCTGGTACAGCCCGCGCTCCTGGAGCGCCTCGGTGGCCAGGCCGCGCACCAGCTCCGCGGGCAGGTAGTTGCGCATCCGGGCCAGCGGCTCGCCGCGCGCGTAGCGCAGCCGTTCCAGCACCGCCACCGGCGCCCCCTCGGCCGCGTCCAGCCGGCGCGCGACCTCGGCGCTGGCTGGCCCGGCGCTGTTGGACAGCACGCTGGTGGTCGGCTGCTGGCCGCTGCCGACCAGGTCGTCCCACAGGCTGGACAGCTCGACCGGCCGCTTGACCTTCGTCTGCACCACCTGGGTGCCGATGCCGCGCTTGCGCACCAGCATCCCCCGGTCGACCAGGTACTGCATGGCGCGGCGCATGGTCGGCCGGGACAGCCCGAGCTGCTCGGCCAGCTGGATCTCGTTCTCCAGCTGGGCGCCGGGCGGGAGCTCGCCCGACTCGATGGCGCGCTCCAGGTACTGAGCGACCTGGAAGTACAGCGGGACGGGGCTGGTCCGGTCCACCGGGATCGTGCCGACGGATGGCGCCATGGCTAACACGCCCTTAGTTACATACGGCCGACTTCGTCACTATGACAGCACGTACTTTACAACTGATGACCGGCCAGCCCGGGCCGCCGGTCACCCGCGCTCGCACATATCTACCATAGATAGTATGTCATAACAAACTATTGACATGGAGAGCCAGTGCCGATTTCATGGTGACGCTAGGCGGCGGCCGGCGGGTAGGAGGATCGTCATGAGGGTGCGGCTGCGCCGGGGGCGCCACGGGGTGACTCATGAGCCCGCTTGAGGTGCTGACCATGGGCCGGGTCGGCGTGGACATCTACCCGATGCAGACCGGGGTCCGGCTGGAGGACGTGTCCAGCTTCGCCAAGTACCTGGGCGGCAGCGCGACCAACGTGGCCGTGGCGGCCGCCCGGCTCGGGCACCGAGCGGCCGTGATCACCCGGACCGGCGAGGACCCGTTCGGCCGGTTCGTGCACCATGCCCTGCGCGACTACGGCGTCGGCGACCAGTACGTGACCCCGGTGGCCGGGCTGCCCACCCCGGTGACGTTCTGCGAGATCTTCCCGCCCGACGACTTCCCGATCTTCTTCTACCGCTACCCCAAGGCACCCGACCTGGAGATCAGCCCCGATGAGCTGGACTACGACGCCATCCGCGCGGCCGGGGTGTTCTGGGTCACCGGCACCGGCCTGTCGGCCGAGCCCAGCCGGTCGGCCACCCTGGCCGCGCTGGAGGCACGGGGCAAGGCCGGGGTGACCGTGCTGGACCTGGATTACCGGGCCGTCTTCTGGCCCTCCCGGACCGAGGCCCGGCGGCACGTGCAGGCCGCGCTGCCGCACGTAACCGTGGCGGTGGGCAACCTGGACGAGTGCGACACCGCGGTGGCCGAGCGCGAGCCGCTCCGGGCGGCCAAGGCCCTGCGCGACTTCGGCGTGGACCTGGCCGTGGTCAAGCAGGGGCCGGGCGGCGTGCTGGCCCAGGACGCCACCGGGATCAGCGAGGTACCGCCGGTCCCGGTGGAGGTGGTCAACGGCATCGGGGCCGGGGACGCCTTCGGCGGCGCGCTGTGCCACGGCCTGCTGGCCGGCTGGGCCGTCCCGGCCGTCCTCAGGTACGCCAACGCCGCCGGGGCCATCGTCGCCGCCCGGCTGGCCTGCTCCGACGCCATGCCCACCACCGCCGAGGTGGACGCGCTGCTTGCGGGGCACGCCGATGGTCCCTGAGCCGATGGTCCCTGAGCCCACGTTCACTGAGCCGATGTTCGCCGGCCGGCTGGCCGAGGTCATCCAGACCCGCGCCCATCACCCCGAGGCCATCGCCAGGGCCGCCGCCCGCCGGGTCCGGCCGCCCGCGCTCATCGGCCCCGAGGGCCGCCTGGTCATCGTGGCCGCCGACCACCCGGCCCGCGGCGCGCTGCGGGCCGGCCGCGAGCGGCTGGCCATGGCCGACCGGGCCCGGCTGCTGGAGCGGCTGTGCATCGCGCTCGGCCGGCCCGGCGTGCACGGCGTGCTCGGCACCGCCGACGTGCTGGAGGACCTGCTGCTGCTCGGCGCGCTGGACGGCAAGGTGGTCATCGGCTCTATGAACCGGGGCGGGCTGGCCGGCACCGTCTTCGAGATCGACGACCGGTTCACCGGCTACGACGCCGCCGCCATCGAGGCCATGGGCTTCGAGGGGGGCAAGATCCTGCTGCGCATCGACCCCGACGACCCGGCCACCGCGACCGCCCTCCAGGCCTGCGCCGGGGCCGTGAACGAGCTGGCCGGACGGCGGCTGATGGCCATGGTCGAGCCGTTCGTCTGCCACCGGGTCGACGGCCGGGTCCGCAACGACCTGTCGCCCGAGGCCATGATCCGGGCCGTCACCGTGGCCTCCGGCCTCGGCACCACCTCCGCCTACACCTGGCTGAAGGTTCCCGTCGTGGCCGACATGGAGCAGGTCATCGGCGCCTGCACGCTGCCCGCGCTGCTGCTCGGCGGCGAGGTGCCCGACGACCCGCAGGTGGCGTTCGCCGGCTGGCGCAAGGCGCTCGCGCTGCCTAACGTCAAGGGGATCGTGGCCGGCCGGTCGCTGCTGTACCCGGCCGGCGGCGACGTGGCCGCGGCCGTGGACACCGCCGTAAGCCTGCTGTGAAGACGAGAGCGGGGGCACCGACATCACCGTGGAGAACAAGCTGCACCGCCCGGCCGCAACCCTGGCCGACGATCGCTACGCCCTGTCCGTCACCCCCGAGCAGGCCGGCTGGTCCTACTCCAGCCTGCGCGTGCTGGACCTGCCCCCCGGCGGCAGCCATGAGCTCAGCACCGGCCCCGACGAGGTCCTCGTGCTGCCGCTGGCCGGATCAGCGGTGGTCGAGTGCGAGGGGGAGCGGTTCCGGCTGGCCGGCCGGGCCGGCGTGTTCAGCGGCGTGACCGACTTCGCCTACCTGCCGCCCGGCGCCCTGGCCCGGGTGCAGTCCGGCTCGGGCGGCCGGTTCGCGCTGCCCGGCGCCCGGGCCGCCCGGCGCCTGCCGCCCCGCTACGGGCC
>JBOHCO010001751.1:0-5101 GCA_050698895.1 Streptosporangiaceae bacterium | reverse complement strand
CGAAGAACGCGGCCACGTCGCGGTTGTAGCAGGCGGTGCGGGCGAAGACCTGGGCGTCGCCGAGCCAGCCCAGCCGCTCGTCGCGCTGCGGGCAGTCGGTCGGGACGCTGATGAAGTTGCCGCGCTGGCCCCAGTCGATGCTGCGGGCCAGGGCGTCCAGCCAGCCCGCCGAGGTGCGCACAGACCCGGCGGCCGGGATGTCGGAGTGCACCACCCGCGCCACGACGTCGGCCGGGTCGAGGTCGCCGCCCCCTTCGCCGTCCCCGTCGCCGTCCCCGTCGCCGTCCCCGGGGTACCCGGTGATCTCGGCGTACCGGAATCCGTGCCAGGTGAACCGGGGCTCCAGCACCGCCGGGCCGCCGTCCAGCGTGTACTCGTCCGTGGCCCGCGCGGTGCGCAGGTTGTCGGTGTACAGCGCTCCGTCGGCGTCCAGTACCTCGCCGTGCCGGACCCGGATGGTGGTGCCCGCGGGCCCGCGGGCCCGCAGCCGGACCCAGCCGGTCAGGTTCTGGCCGAAGTCGATGATGTGGGCGTCGCCGCGCCGGGTGACGCTGACCGGCCCGAGCTCCTGGGTGACCCGGACCGGCGGCCCGGGGTCGGCCAGGACCCGGCGGCCGCCCATCCACCGGCAGCGGACCGGCCGCCAGCCGGCCCGGCCGTCGAAGTCGTCGGCCTGGTAGCCGGGGGCGTCCCAGCCGCGCGGCTCCAGCCGCAGGTCATGCCGCTCGCCCATGAGCAGGTCGGCGTGCCGGATGGCGGCGAAGCCGGCCCGCCACTGCTCGTCGGTGACCACCCACTGCTGGCTGCCGTCGGCCAGCGTGATCTCCAGCTGGGCCAGCAGCTCGGGGGCCTGGCCGTAGTGGGCCCCGGCCCGCTTGGCGTCGAAGCCGACGAAGCCCGAGTACCAGCCGTCGGCGATGACCGCGCCGAGCACGTTCTCGCCCGCCGCCAGCAGCCCGGTCACGTCGTAGGCCTGGTAAAGGATCCGCTGGCCGTAGTCGGTCCAGCCAGGGGCCAGGCAGGCGTCGGAGACCCGGCGGCCATTCAGCCGGGCCTCGTACAGGCCCAGCGCGGTGATGTACAGCCGGGCGGCCCGCACCGGCTGGCTGACCTGGAACGACCGCCGCAGGTAGGGCGCCGCGCGCAGCGCGTTGGTGACCTGGTCGGGCGGCCCGGTGCGCTCGGGCGGCGCGAAGCTCTCCCGGATCGGGCCCAGGCCGATCCAGGACGCCCGCCAGTCCTCCGACGGGTCCAGCTCGACCTCGAAGTGCGCCGCCTCGCTCCACGCCGAGGCCTGATCGGCCTCGTCCCACACCCGGACCCGCCAGGCGTACCGGCCGCCGCGGGCCAGGGCCGCCCCGCCGTAGGCGATGCCGTGGCACTCGGCCGACCCGACCCGGCCGGTGTCCCAGGCCAGGCTCGCCGCGGCTGGGTCAGCCGGCTCGCGCTGCGTCACCTCGAGCTGGTAGGCGGCCTGCCGGCCCGCGCCCTCGAGCCGCCAGCCGAACCGCACCCGGTCCGGGGCGACGCCGAGCGGGTCGGTCAGGTGCGCGCAGCGCAGCCCGGCCGGGGCCAGCCGGGCAGCCGGCGGCGGAGCGGGGGCAGGAGCCGGGGTGGGCGTGGTCACAGCTTGGTTGCTCCTTCGGTCAGGCCGGAGACGAAGTGGCGCATGGTGAAGCCGACGAGGACGAACAGCGGCATGGTGGCGATCACGAACGCGGCGAACACCGCGCCGCCGCCGTTCAGGTCGAGGCCGAAGCTGCCCACGAACTGCTGGACGCCGGCCGAGATCGTGGTCCGGTGCGGGTCCTGGATCACGATCGTGGGCCACAGGTAGTCGCCCCAGACGTTGATCGTGACCAGGATCGCGCCGGTCAGCAGCAGCGGCCGGGTCAGCGGGACGACGATCTTGCGCAGCACCTGGCGCTCGGCGCAGCCGTCCACCCGCGCGCTCTCCAGCAGCTCGCGCGGGATCTGGTCGAAGAACCCGCGGAAGATCAGCACCAGCAGCGGCTGGGCGCTGGCCGAGTACGGCAGGATCAGCGCCCACCAGGTGTTGAACAGGTGCAGCTTCTGGATGGTCAGGAACAGCGGGATCAGGGTCAGGGTCCAGGGCACCAGCAGCAGCCCGATGTAGGCCAGGAACAGCAGGCCCTTGCCCCGGAAGCGGAGCTGGGAGAACGCGTAGGCGCCCAGCGCCGCGGCGGTCACCCCGATCACGATCGAGGCCGCGGCCACGATGATCGTGTTCAGCAGCGGCTGGGCGACGCCGGACCAGGCCGTGACGTAGTTCTCGTAGTCGAACTGCGTGAACAGCGAGAACACGCCGCTGGAGAAGATGTTCCGGCCGCTCTTCAGCGAGTTGGACAGCACGAAGACGATCGGGAAGTAGGTCATCACCACGATGACCGCCCCGGCCGCGATGGCGATCCAGCGGAACCGCCGGCGGGCGCGCCCCGGCCGGGCCGGCCGTCGCCCCGAGGCTCCGGGGCGGCGGCCGGCTTCGGACTGGATCTCAGCTACATGACTCAAGGCTGGCTTCGCGATCAGTACTTGCTGAGGTTGAGGTGGTTCTGGGTGGCGTACTGCTGGGCCGCGCTGGTCAGCAGCGCCTGCCAGTGCGAGGCGAAGGCCGAGTAGGACATCGACCCGTCGACGTACGACTGGACCAGCCGCAGGCCCGAGTTGGTGGCCGCGGTGGACAGCACGTCGTCCAGCACCACGTCCACCACCGTCGGCACCTTGCCCGAGGGGACCAGGTTCTTCAGGCCGGGCAGGTTCACGGTCGGCGCGGCCGTCTCGGTCGGGATGTCGGCGCCGGACTGATTGGTCTTGATCCAGCTGCCCAGGTGCGGCGGGGTGAACAGCCAGGCCAGGAAGTTCATCACCGTGGCCGTCTTGGCCGGGGTCATGGTGCCGTCCGCGTGCTGGGAGGTGATGCCCCACTGGCCGTTGCCGTTCGGGCCGCCGATGACGCCGACCGTCGAGGCGCCCAGGCCCAGCGAGGTGCTCGCGCCGGTGATGGGCGGCTCGGGGAACACGCCGTACTTGCCGGTGAAGCCCGCCGAGTCGAGCTGCGGGATGTACCAGCTGCCGCCCCACAGCACGCCGACCTTGCCCTGCACCAGCAGCGACTGCGAGCTGAGCGGGGGACTGGTGGCGTTCGGGTTGGAGCAGGCGTCGTAGTTGCTCTGGCCGCTGGCCGAGTACCTGACCAGCGCGCCGAGCAGCTTCCACACCTCGGCGTAGCGCGGGTTGCTCATGCTGATGATGCCCTTGTGGATGCCGACGGCCACGTCCAGGCCGTTGGTCACCTGGGCGTGGTTGACGTCGAACTGGCCGACCTGGCTGGCCAGCAGCGAGGAGGTGGCCAGCCGCTCGAACCAGGACGGGTTGCACAGCCCGCCGTCGGCGAACATGAACGGCGTGACGCCGGCCGCCTTGAGCTTGCCCAGGTCGGCCATGAACGCGGCCCAGGTGGTCGGGGTCGCGGTGATCCCGGCCTTGCTGAACGCGGCCTTGCTGTAGAACATCCCGGTCTCCACGTCGGAGCCGAGGATGATGTCGATGTCCCCGTTGGGCGAGGTCATGTACGGCACCGTGGAGGAGGAGAACAGCGACAGCCAGCTGGTGTTGCCGGGCACGTAGGGGTTGGGCTTGTCCAGGTAGGGCTTGATGTTCTGGAGCAGGCCGGCGGGCAGCGCGCCGGAGGTCACCGGGCCGTACTGCTCCCAGACCAGGTCCGGGGCGCTGCCGCCGGAGGCCTGGCTTTCCAGCGAGGCGTTGGCCTGGGTGATGCTGGCCGTGTTGTTCGGCAGCCAGTCGACCGTGACCTTCTGGTGGGCCTTCTCGTACTGCGCGGTCAGCTGCTTCAGCCCGGCGTTGTCGGCCGCGGTGATCGCTCCGGTGTTGGGCGGCAGTTCGGCCTTGATGACGACGGCGCCGCCGCTGGCGCCCGAGCTGCCGGAGGAGCACGCGGCGGCCAGGCCGCCGACGCAGGCCAGCGCCGCCGCGGCGGCCAGCGACTTGCGGAAAGGTCTAGTGAGCATGAGACCTCACCTCCTGGTGAGAGGGGTGCTGCGAGAGTTGGGTCAGGTGGTGCGCGGCCGGAGCAGGCGCATCGCGACCAGGGTGAAGACGAGCATCACGACGAACAGCAAGGTGCCGATGGCCATCCCGTAGCCGTACTGGTCGTTCTGGAACGCGGACTGGTACATGTCCAGGCCGGGCACGAGCGTGGCCGTGCCCGGGCCGCCGTTGGTGAGCAGCAGGATGGGCACGAAGTTCTGCACCGCGTACACGCCGGACAAGATGACCACGGTCCGGAACTGCGGCATGAGCAGCGGGATGTCGATGGTGAACACCCGCCTGACGGCGCCCACGCCGTCCAGCCGCCCGGCGTCCAGCACGTCCCTGGGCAGGTTCTGCAGGCCGCCGAGGAAGATCAGGAAGCCCAGGTTGGAGATCCACGGGAAGCCGATCAGCAGGATCGAGACCAGGGCCAGGTGCGGGTCGGCCAGCCAGGTCGGCTCGGGCAGGCCGGCCGAGCCGAGGATCCGGTCGACCAGCCCCGAGCCGGGCTGGAGCAGGTAGGCCCACACCTCGATCAGCACCAGGGGCGGCAAGACGATCGGCAGGACGAGCACGTACCTCGCGATGGCGGAGGCCCGCTGCGGCATGCGCATGACGATCTCCGCGGCGGTGAATTGCGAGACAAGGCTGATGAGGATGCTGCCACCGGTGAGGAAGCCGATGTTCTTCATCTCGGTCCCGAAATCCGGCGCCGGGAGGTATTGCTTGAACTGCGAGACGCCGGCGTAGGCCGGGGGCGAGAAGCCGTTCCACTGGTAGAACCCGCCGATCAGGCTGCGCACGGCGGGGTAGTAGCTGAAGACGCCGATGAGGAGCAGGCTCGGCAGCAGGAGCACCGCGAGCACTGCCCGGTAGCTGTGGCGCGGCAGGGACAAGCGGCTGTTAATCGCATGTTTCGCGCCCATGAACACCTCGTCCATGACGCTGATCATTCGCCGTATGCGCTGGTCACCGCTAGGACGCCGTTCGCAACTACTAGCACGAAATTAGCATTGGCGCCTTCCGGGAG
>JBOHCO010001750.1:0-4086 GCA_050698895.1 Streptosporangiaceae bacterium | reverse complement strand
CGACCCACCTGCGCGAGCCAGCCCCGGACTCCCTTCCGGAGGGCCTGCCGGAGCGCTGGCGCGGCCGCGAGGCCATCCGCGAGCCGCCTCATCCCGGCTACCGCGAGGTGGCCCCCCCGGCCCCGCGGCCGGTGCGGCCGGTCCCGGCGCGACCCCGGCGGCAGGCCCCGCCGCCCGGCACCGACCTGCTGAACAACTTCCAGCGGTGGGTCATCCGGTCCAGCGCCAGGAACATGCGCCGCGAGATCGAGCACTCGGTCCGCCGGAGCATCGGCGCCGCCCGCGCCGAGCCCGCGGACACCTGGGGCGTAGCCACCACCGAGCCGCCGCCGGACCTCAGCGAGGCCCCGGAATGTGCCTGGTGCCCGGTATGCCGGGCCGCTCGCCGGATGCGCGAGTCGGGCCGCCCGGGCCTGTCGAGCGTCTCCGACGCCGTGGCCGCCGCGGTCCATGATGCGTTCGGCGCGCTGGACGGGGTACTGTCCCGGACCACAGCGCCTACCGGGCACGAGCGGCCGGCGGAACCCCGTTCGCGGTACGCCGATTCCGCTGGTGACCATGACCATGCGGAGAGGGCACCTGATGAGCCTGGCGATCGGGGTTGATGTCGGCGGCACCAAGGTGGCAGCCGGGGTCGTAGACCCCGAGGGGAAGATCGTCGAGAAGGTCAAGCGGCTCACGCCGGCGGCCAGCCCGGCCGCGACCGAGCAGGTCATCGTGGAGGTCGTGACCGAGCTGCGGGACCGGTACCCGGTTGACGCGGTGGGCATCGGCGCGGCCGGCTTCGTCGACGAGACCCGCTCCACGGTGCTGTTCGCGCCCAACCTGGCCTGGCGCGACGAGCCGGTCAAGAAGCAGGTCGAGGACCGGCTGGGCTGCGCGGTGCTGGTCGAGAACGACGCCAACGCGGCCGCCTGGGCCGAGGCCAGGTACGGGGCGGCCAGGGACACCGGCGACGTGCTGCTGATCGCCGTCGGCACCGGCATCGGGGCCGGCCTGATGCTGGGCGGGCGGCTCTACCGCGGCCGGTGGGGGGTGGCCGGGGAGCCGGGCCACTACCGGGTCGTGCCCGACGGGCGGCTGTGCGGCTGCGGCAACCGCGGCTGCTGGGAGCAGTACGTCAGCGGCAACGCGCTGGTGGCGGAGGCGCGGGAGTTCGCCAGGCGGTCGCCGGGCGCCGCGGTGCGGCTGCTCCAGCTGTCCGGGGGCAGCGCGGAGGGCATCGACGGCCCGACCGTGACCCGGGCCGCGCTGGAGGGCGACGCCGTGGCGCTGCGCTGCTTCGAGATCATCGGGCACTGGCTGGGCACCGGGCTGGCCGACCTGGCCGCGATCCTCGACCCCGGCTGCTTCGTCATCGGCGGCGGGGTGTCCGAGGCGGGCGACCTGCTCATCGGCCCGGCCCGCGCGGCCTTCCGCGCCGGGCTGACCGGCGGCTCCTACCGCCCGCTGGCCGAGCTGCGGATCGCGCAGCTCGGCGCGGACGCCGGACTCATCGGCGCCGCCGACCTGGCCAGGGGGGCCTGACCCGCGGGGGTACAACCGCCTGGTCGCCGGCCATTGTTAAGGATCTGGATCTTCGTCCGGATCAGACGACCGCGCCGTCATCGTCGTCGTCGCGCGGGTGGTCGCCCATCCGCACGACCAGCGTGGCGAACCCGGCCACGAACGCGACGATGGCCGCCAGCGCGGCCCAGTCCGGGATCTGCCAGTCGGCCAGCCGCGCGATGAGCAGGTAGGCGGGGCCGCCGAGCACGCCGGCCCAGGCGCCCTTGGCCACCGGGTCGAGCGGGGGGAGCGGCTCGGGCGGCGGCGGGACGTACCGGTCGTCCTCGTCCTCGTCGAGCTCGCCGGCGACCTGGTCGGGCCGCCCCGGGCCGGCGCGCCGGATGATCCGCGGGCGGTCGGGGCGGGCCTGGCGGTGCCCGTTCGCCCCGTCCGTGCCCGTTGTCCCTTCGCCCGCGCCGTCGGCGTCCGTGCCGTCCGTGCCGTCGGTGCCGGTGCCGTCCGGGCCGGTGCTGTCGGCGGTCGTGCCGGTCGGCTGGGTGCCGGTGAGGCTGGTGCCATTGACGCCGTTGACGCCGGCGCCGCTGGCGCTGGCGGCGTCCGCCGCCGGGCCGTCCTCGGGGTCGGTGCCGGCGGTTCCTGGCGCCGGCGGGGCATCCGGGCCGGGCTCGGCGGCCGGCTCGGGCCACAGGCCGCCGCCGGGCCGGGTCGGCAGGCTGGCCGGGCCGGGGCGGCCGCCGGGGCCCGGGCGTCCAGGGCTCGGGCGTCCGGGGTCGTCCCAGTCTCCTTCGGCGTCCTGCTCGGGCCGCTGCCGGTCGCCGGCGCTCTCGGTGAGGTTCTCGCGGGCCGGCCAGGGCGCGTCGGCCGCCTCGGTGTCCTCCGGAAGGTCGAAGCGCGCGACCAGGTCGCGCCAGGCGGCCTCCTCGCCGCTGACGCCCCCGTCCAGGTCCTCGTTTCCGGCCACTACCTCATTCCCTGCCCGATTCCCGGCCGACGCGGGTATGCGCCTGGACGAACCCCAGGCTCCCAGTGAAGATGACGTCAGCGTCGTTGTCCAGGGTGGCGACGTGATAGCTGTTTCTCAGCTCGCGAACATCCAGCTGGTCCGCGGGCAGGGCCGCGCGGAGCACCTCCAGGCTGGCCGGGCCGACCACGTGATCGGTGCTGCTGCGGTAGACCAGGACGGGCTGCGTGACGTCGCCCAGGTGGTCCTTGGTCGTCCGCCAGAGCCCCGGCAGCGTGGCCGCGGCCTTGACCGGCACCCTGGTGTAGCCCAGCTCGCTGACCTGCTCCTTCTTGATGTCGCTGGCGATGCCCTTGAGCGAGGGCAGCACCAGCTTGAGGACCGGCGCCAGCGCGAACAGCCTGGTGTCCGCGGTGACCGACGGGTTGACCAGGACCAGCCCGCTGACCGCGGGCCCGTGCAGCTCGGCCAGGCGCAGGGCCAGGCAGCCGCCCATGGACAGGCCCATCACGAAGATCTCTTCCGACCAGCCGCGCAGCTCCTCGAAGGCCCGGTCGGCCTCCGCGAACCAGTCCTCCCAGCGGGTCCTGGCCATCTCCTGCCAGGTCGTGCCGTGGCCCGGCAGCCGCGGCAGGCTGACGCTGAGCCCGGCCGCGGCCAGGTACTCGGCCCACGGCCGCAGCGATTGCGGGCTGCCGGTGAACCCGTGGCACAGCAGCACGCCCGTCGCGCCGCCCTGATGGCTGAATGCCTCGGCGCCCGGCATCACCGGCATAGTCGTGTCTCCTGCTCGCCTGGGTCTGTCGGCGGCGCGCTGCGCCTCGTAGTCCGATCGTCCCACGCCCGCCGGCGCGGCGGCAGTCGCGCCGGCCCGAAAGCTCGTCGTGGTGCGGGCTGATGTCCTCACGGTCGACGGCGTGCGAACATATGACCGTGTTCTACTGGGTGGCCAAAGCCGTGCTCTGGCCCTTGCTGCACGTGCTGTTCCGGCCGTGGGCCGAGGGCACCGAGAACGTGCCGCGCGAGGGCGGCGCCATCCTGGCCAGCAACCACCTGTCGTTCTCCGACCACTTCTTCGCGCCGCTGCCGCTGCCGCGCAAGGTGGTATTCCTGGCCAAGTCCGAGTATTTCACCGGCCGCGGGCTCAAGGGCCTGGCCAGCCGGGCGTTCTTCAGCGGCGTCGGGCAGATCCCGGTGGACCGGTCCGGCGGCGAGGCCAGCGAGCGCGCGCTGCGCACCGGCCTGCGGGTGCTGGCCTCGGGTGAGCTGCTCGGCATCTACCCCGAGGGCACCCGGACCCCCGACGGCCGCCTGTACCGGGGCAAGACCGGCGTGGCCCGGCTGGCCCTGGAGGCCAGGGTGCCGGTGATCCCGACCGCCATGGTGGGCGGCTTCGAGTTCCAGCCCCCGGGCAAGATCGCGCCGCGGCTGGCCGTCCGGCCGGGCGTGCGGTTCGGCAAGCCGCTGGACTTCTCCCGCTACTACGGCCTGGAGACCGACCGCCTGGTGCTCCGGGCGATGACCGACGAGATCATGTACGAGCTCATGAAGCTGTCGGGCCAGGAGTACGTGGACGAGTACGCCCCCCGCGGCAAGAGCCGCCTGCCCTCACTCCG
>JBOHCO010001749.1:0-5022 GCA_050698895.1 Streptosporangiaceae bacterium | reverse complement strand
CCCGCTGCACGCGGTCCGCGACGACCTGACCGCATCCGGATTCAGCGTGACGACAGTCCCCCTGGAAACTCTGGGCCGGCGCGAGGACGGCAGCCCGCGGTTCCGGCTTGTCCTCGCGCGCAGGCGTTACTGATCTGCCCCTTTATGACCTGACGTGCTGATTCTTGCCGCCTTATCATTACCGCCAGCCGGGGGGCCTGGCCCGTGGCGGGAGGGCGGGAGTCATGTCTGGGTGGCCGTGACGATCACGGGAGCCGGGTGCCGGGCCGGCGGGGAATCCGGCCCGGCCAGCTGCTAGCGGGCTGGCCAGGGGCGGGACTGGTGCGGCCATCGCGGCCGTGGTGGCGCTCGGTTCCTGGCCCTTCACCGCGGCCTCGGCCGCGCAGTCTTCCGACGCGGGCCACCCACGGGCAGGCGGTCCAGGGGCCGCCGTAGCGTGGGCCGGCTTTGCCGGGAACGCCCAGCACACGGCCGTGGCGCTAGAGGCGCGCTAGCCGGGGCGAGTGCGTCCCGGCCGTGCGTCCCGGCCGTGCGTCCCGGCCAGCGCACCGTTGTATATCGGCTGAAGCTGTGACATGTTCCAGTCATCGGCACTAGGCAAACGATAGTCCTAGTTGCGTACGGGTTCGTCGCGAAGGGAGCGCCACATGAAGCTGTCAGGACGTAAGCTGCGCCTCGCCGCGGTTGCCGGAGCTGCCGCGCTCGCTTTAACGGCCGCGAGCTGCAGTTCCACCAGCAGCCCCGGCTCGGCGGCTACGGGCAAGACAGCCAAGGGCGGGACCGCGACGGTCGCGCTGCCGGCGGGAGTGACCTACAGCAACATCTTCCCGTTCTACGGGGTCACTGAGGCCAGCGTCTACAACCTGCAGTTCCAGTACCTGCTGTTCCGGCCGCTCTACATCTTCGGGAACAACACCGACAGCTCGGTGGCGGTCAACTATCCCCTGTCGACCGCCAACCCTCCGACGTACAGCGACGGCGGCAAGACCGTCGTGGTCAACATGAAGGGCTGGAAGTGGTCCAACGGCGAGTCCGTTGACGCCAAGAGCCTGATCTTCTTCCTGAACATGGCCGAGGCGGAGAAGGCCAACTGGTACGGCTACGCGAAGGGCCTGCTGCCGGACAACCTGGTGTCCTACCAGGCGACCGGGCCCAACCAGGTGACCTTCCACCTCAACAAGGCCTACTCCACCATCTGGTTCACCTATAACCAGCTGGGGGAGCTCAAGCCGATGCCGATGGCCTGGGACGTCACCAGCCTGACCGGCAAGCCGGACAGCGGCGGCTGCGTCACCGACAGCGCGGCCGACAACTGGGCCAAGTGCAAGGCCGTCTACACCTTCCTGACCGCGCAGTCCAAGGACCCCACGACCTACGCGACCAGCCATCTGTGGTCGGTCGTTGACGGGCCGTGGAGGCTGTCCAGCTTCAGCACCACGGGCAACGTGACGATCGTGCCGAACAAGGCCTACTCGGGCAGCCCCAAGCCGACGCTGTCGGCGGTCAAGTTCGTCCCCTACACCGCCGACTCCACCGAGTACACCGCGCTGAAGACCGGGCAGCTCGACGTGGGCTACATCCCCTCGGCCGACCTGCCCCAGAAGCCGCCCAACTCGGTCCAGCCGGCGACCAACCCGCTGGGCAGCGGCTATAACCTGCAGCCGTTCTACTTCTTCGGCCTCACCTACGCCCAGCCCAACTTCAACAACCCCCAGATCGGGTACATCGTCCGGCAGCTCTATGTCCGGCAGGCGCTGCAGAGCGCCTTCGACCAGCCGGGCGTCATCAAGGCGATCTACCGCGGCTACGCCGTCCCGGCCTCGGGCCCGGCTCCGAACGCGCCACCGGGGAACCAGTGGATACCTTCCATCCAGGCCCAGAACAGCTACCAGGGCCCGTATCCGTTCAGCCTCGCCAAGGCCAAGTCGCTGCTGACCAGCCACGGCTGGGCCATGCAGGGCGGCGTCATGACCTGCCAGGACCCGGCCAAGTGCGGCACCGGCATCACGAAGGGCCAGCAGATGAAGCTGACCTTCGTCTACTCGACCGGCCAGGCCGCGGTCACGGCGATGTGGCAGACCTACAAGTCGGACGCCAGCAAGGCCGGCATCGACATCAACCTGGTCGGGCAGACGTTCAACACCATCGTCGGCGAGGCCGCGCCGTGCGCGCCGATGGGCCCGAAGTGCAACGTCCAGGTGTTCGCCTACGGCGGCTGGGTCTTTGACGGCCCGGGCTTCGAGCCGACCGGCGAGCCGCTCTTCGCGACGGGCGCGGGGTCGAACGCCGGCAATTACTCCGACCCGAAGATGGACAGCCTGATCAACGCCACGCACACCAGCAGCAGCCTGGATGTGTTCCACACCTACGCCACCTACGGTGCGCAGCAGCTGCCGTTCATCTGGAACCCGAACGCCTACACGGTCCAGGCGATCAGCACCAGCCTGCACAACGTCACGTTCAGCCCGCTGTTCACCCTGCTCCCCGAGTACTGGTCCTTCACCAAGTAGCCGCGCCCCGTCGCGGCATTAGCCGCGCTGCCGCAGCACCCCGTCCCTGAGCAGGGCGTGGACGCCCCACACGTCGTTGGCCACCTGAGTGATGCGCAGGTCCACCGTCGTGCTGGCCACGGCCAGGGCGGTGCCCTTGCTCAGGCCGTAAAGCGACTGCATCCAGGTGACCATCGCCTCCAGCGCGTCGCCCATGGCCTCGTTGAGGTCACGGCTGAAGCCGAAGGTGATCCGGCCGGCCGGGGTGACGGCGTGGATGCCCGGCACCGGAGGATCGGCGATCAGGTCTAGGACCGCCTCGGTCGTCATGGTGCACTCGATCGCGGTTCCGCCGACTTCCCCGTCGCCCTGGGCGGCATGGCCGTCGCCCATGTACAGCAGCGCGTCCGGAACGGTGACCGGCAGGTAGAGGGTGGCGCCCGCGACCAGCTCCCGGCAGTCGATGTTGCCGCCGCCCCGGGCGCGGGGAGGCTTGGTCGAGTGCTCGCCGGGCTCGTCCGGCGGCATCCCCACCACCCCCAGGAACGGGGCCAGTGTCACCGTGTGACCGAGGTCGTTGGTCCCGGTGCCCTGGTCGGTGTCGAGGTCCCACAGCAGCCACGATGACGGTCCCTCGGCCAGGCCCAGCCGGAGCTTCAGGCGATCGTCGGAGGCCGCGGCGACGGTCCAGCCCCAGTCGTCGGGCCGCAGCGATACGAAGCGGACCGACAGGACCAGGCCGGGCCGCGCGCCCCGCACGGCGATCGGCCCGGTCAGGCAGTGCCCCCGGTGCCCGCTGAACATTCTCGGCGGCTGGTCTCCGGGAGACTGCTGGCGGGCCAGGTAGCCCGAGGCGTCGAACGACCGGACCACCACCGTGTCCCCGGGACTGGCGGTGAGCACCGGCGGGCGATCGCGGGTGAACACATCGGCGACGTTGTCACGCGTGGGCGAAAGCTCATACCGGGCCATAGGGGCGAACACTCCCGGAAAGGTAAGGAAATGGGCCACGGCAATCTTAGGCCGTGCCGGCCGGGCACCCGCAGGGGAACAGCGCGGCCTGGGAGTAACGTTTGGCTGCCGACCCCCGTCGCGAGCGGGGTGTGACCAAGCAGTGGAGGTGCCAGGTGGCCGAGCTCCCGCCGCCCCCAGAAGGAATTGTGCTGACCCACTTCATCGTCTCGGACGATGTCGAGCGCTCCAAGCGCTTCTACACCGAAGTACTCGGGGGCAGGCTGGCCTTTCCCGGAGAGCCGGTCAATGTCGCGCTGGCCAATAGCTGGATCGTCATCAATTCCGGCGGAGGCCCGACCGACGACAAGCCTACGGTCATCCTGGAAACGCCGCGCGATCCCGACCGGGTCAGCAGCTTCCTTAATATCCGGGTTAAAGACATCGACGCCGTCTACGCCGAATGGAGCGCACGGGGTGCTCATTTCCTGACGCCGCCGAAACGTAACCAGTCACGGGTGCCTGGCTAGTTGGTCATGCTGGGTGTGGCGGCATCCAGGCGTTGCCGGTGAGGGCGTCGCGGATGGCGGCGAGGGGGTGGCGTCCGTGGCTGCGGGCGGTGGTGAGGCAGGAGCGGATGCGGCAGTGGCGCTGGAGGGTTGAAAGGGTGCGCCAGCAGCCGCTGATTTTCGCGGCGAGCTTGCAGCCGCGGATGGCGTTCTCCGATCCGTTGTTCGTCGCGGGGACATCGAAGCGGGTGGCGAAGAGCCAGACCTGTGCGGCCTTGCGCTTCAGCCGGCGGGCGAGGATGAGGCCGGGGTGGTTGCCCTTGTGCCAGGGACGGGACAGGTTCACCGAGATGCCGTAGGCGACGGCCTGGTCATAGCTGTGCCGCAGCCGGGCCAGGAGATCAGGGTCCAGGCTGGCCTGGCCGTCAGCGCGGGCGGCCCGGACCGCGGCAGAGGCCGCGCGCAGCGCGTCGCCGGCCTGCCGGGTCCAGACCTGGGTTACCGCGTCGGTCGCGTATGCGTCGCCGGGGTAGCGGTACAGGTGAGCGAGGCACTGCTGCACGCCGGCGAGGCCGGCGTCGTAGCTGAGGCAGCCGCCGTAGTCGTCGGGGACCAGGACCCCGCGGTAGCCGTCCAGGATCCCGAACCCGGTGATCGACGCCTTCGTGCGGTTCCCGGCTGCGCCGTACCAGATCAGGTCCGGGCCGCCGCCAGCCCAGCCGCGCAGGGTCCGCACCGTGTACACGTGCGGGTTCCCGCAGCCCTCCGCGGCGGTCGCCGCGGTGGCCAGCGGGGCGGGGGTTTCGCCGGTGCCGAGCACGGCCGCCGCCCGCAGGGCGTCCTTGAGCGCGCCCCCGAACCTGGAGGCGGCTAACGCCGCGTCCAGGCGGACCAGGCAGCGGGAGACGAACCCGGTGGACACCGGCGCCTTGAGCAGCGCGGCCATCAGGTCCGCGGCCCGCTCGACCCCGATCACGTCCGTGCTGGCCAGCAGCGTCGCCGCAGCGGTCACGTTCGGCCCGTAGCAGACCGGGCCGCCGGTCACCCCCGGCGGGGCCGCCGCAGTCGTGACC
>JBOHCO010001748.1:0-2650 GCA_050698895.1 Streptosporangiaceae bacterium | reverse complement strand
GACCATCTAGGCGGCGGGCCACGGGAGCCGGTACAGTGCGGCCGTGGAGCTAAAGGTTACGACTCAGTCGCAAGGTGATCACGCGATCATGTCCGTCACCGGCGAGATCGACCTCTATACCGCGCCGAGGCTCCATTCCGAGCTGACGAGCGCGCTGGCCGCCAGCACGCCCGTGCAGCTGGTCGTGGACATGGCCGGCGTCGAGTTCTGCGACTCGACCGGGATGAATGTGCTGCTGGCCGCGCAGCGCCGGGCCCGCGAGGCGGGCGGCGATCTGTCGCTGGCCAGCCCGCGCCCGGCTATCAGGAAGGTCTTGCAGGTCACGGGCCTCGAGTCGGTCTTCACCGTGCTGGACAACCCGGCCTCGGTGGCCGGCAACTAGCCGCCATCCCCGGGCACTAGGATCTTGGGCCATGCCAGGGGATCTCGCCGTTATCATCCCGGCCTTCAACGAGGCCGAAAGGGTCAGTGCCACGGTCCGGGCGGCCGCGGGCCTGCCCGGTGCCGACCTGGTCGTGGTGGTGGATGACGGATCCGCCGATGACACCGCCGCGGTTGCCGCGCGGGTCGGCGCCCGCGTGGTGCGGCACGCCCGCAACCGCGGCAAGGCGGCCGCCCTGGAGACCGGGGCCGAGGCCGTCCGGCTGCTCGAGTCGGCCGGACTGAACGGCACCGCCAGCGCCGACGGGGCCACCCCGCGCTACCTGATGTTCCTGGACGCCGATCTGGGCGAGACCGCGGCGCAGGCCGGGCCGCTGGCCGAGCCGGTCCGGCACGGGACGGCCGACATGACGATCGCCGTGTTCTCGAACCGGGTGCGGCGCGGCGGCTTCGGCATCGTGACCGCCACCGCCGGGGCCGGGATCGAGCGGGCCACGGGCTGGCGGCCCGCCCAGCCGGTCAACGGGCAGCGCTGCCTGACCAGGGCCGCGTTCGAGGCCGCGCTGCCGCTGGCCGCGGGCTGGGGCGTGGAGACCGGCCTGACCATCGACGTGCTGCGCCGGGGCCTGCGGATCACCGAGGTCGAGGTGCCGCTCGCGCACCGGGCCACCGGCCAGGACTGGCGGTCTCAGGTGCACCGGGCCCGCCAGCTCACCGACATCGCCCGCGCGCTCGCCGTCCGCGAGCCCGCCACCCAGCGTCGCCAACAGCGGGCCCGGCGCAAGGACCGGGCCCTGGCCCGGCGGCCCGGCTCCAGCTAGAGGTACGGGCCCGACGCGTGCGGGACCTGCTGGCCCTCGTCCGGGCCCCCGGGGACGCCCGGCCCGCCCGGGCCCATCGGCGGCATCATGCCCGGCGGCAGGGCCCGGCGCATCTGCTCGAGCTGCGCGCGCGCGGCCATCTGCTGGGCGAACAGCGTCGTCTGGATGCCGTGGAACAGGCCCTCCAGCCAGCCGACTAGCTGGGCCTGGGCCACCCGGAGCTCGGCCTCGCTGGGCACCGCGTCGTCGGCGAACGGCAGCGAGAGCCGCTCCAGCTCCTGCACGAGCTCGGGGGCGAGGCCGTCCTCGAGCTCCTTGATTGAGCTCTCGTGGATCTCCTTGAGCCGGGCTCGGCTTTTCTCGTCCAGCGGCGCCGCCCGGACCTCCTCCAGGAGCTGGCGGATCATGCTGCCGACGCGCATCACCTTGGCCGGCTGCTCGACCATCTCGGTGACCGGGCGCTCCCGGCTCGCCTCGGCATCGGTCTCCACGGCGACGCCATCCGGGCCGACCACGACCACCCGGGGGTGCTCCTCGTCCGGCTGGCTCGTCTGGTCAGAGTTCGTCTGGTCGCTCATAGCCCTAGTTTGTCGAGACCGTCGGCCGCCCCTGCGAGCGGGGGCCGGATTGGCTCCCGATACTATGCCCGGCCCCGCTGCCTGTTCCGTGCTCCGAAGCATCGGTTGACGATATACCGGATTCCGATATAGTCAGGGGCCATGGACGCCACGCCGTTGCCGCCGGGTCCGGACGCCACGCCGGACGACGCCGTCGCCAGGGGCTGCTCGCCGCGCGAGCAGCGACGGCGGGACTGGATCGCCGCCGGCGCCGTCCTGATGGTGCTGCTGTCGGTGTTCGCGGCCATCATCGTCCTGACCGCGATGAGCGGTGCCTCGGCCGCGGTCACCGGGGGATGCGGTGGCGGCTGAGCTGGCGGCCCACGCCGGCCCGGTCACCGGCCGGGCGACGGGGTCGGCGGCAATCTCGCCGGCACCCTCGCCCGCGGCGGCCTCGCCCGCGGCCAGAGCCTGGCTGTGGGGCACGGTGGCCCTGACGGCAGGCGCGATCATCACCGCGATCGCGCTGGCCCCGCCCGCGACGGCCCCGGCCAGCGCGGCCCTGGCCTACCTGCTGTTCGCGGGCTCCTCGGCGCACGTGGCGTCGACGGCGTGGTTCTACACCGTGCCGCAGGTCCGCGGCTACATGCGCCAGCATCGCGCCCGGTATGCCGGGACCCCGCTCGCGCTGATCGCCGGGGCCGGCGCGATCGCCGCCGCGCTGCCGCCAGCCGTCCTGAACTGGCTGCTGCTGCCCTACTTCGGCTGGCAGTTCTTCCACTATCAGAAGCAGAACCTGGGCCTCGCCTCGCTGGCCGCGACCGCGCACCGGGTCACCGGCCTGCGCCCGGCCGAGCGACGCGCCCTGCTGGCGGCCGGCCTGGCCGGGAC
>JBOHCO010001747.1:0-1563 GCA_050698895.1 Streptosporangiaceae bacterium | reverse complement strand
TGACCGAGCCAGCCGCCCCGGCCCAGCCAGCCGACCGCCGCCGCCTCTCCCGCGGCTAAGAGCAGCGCCAGCGGAAGCTGCTCCGGCAGCCAGTGCCCGGCCCCGGAGAATGCCGCCGGGAGGCGGGTCAGCCGCGCCGGGTGCCCCGCGGCGACGGTCAGGTAGGCCAGCACCTGGCGCGGCCCGGACAGGAAGCCCGTGGCCGCCCGGCCGACCCCGAGCTGGGCGGTCCACGCCGCGCCGATCGCGGCCGGCGCGGCCAGCCACAGCGGCCGCCACCGGCTGACCCGGCCGGTGATCACGTCAAGAGCGGCGAGAACCAGCGTGACCTGGGCGAATAACAGGTGCGCCAGCACCCCGAGTAAACCGAGCGCGGCGGCGAGCTCGGCGCGCCGCGCGCGGTGCGGCGGGTGCGGCGGGCCGGATAAGTGCGTATCGCGAGGCCGCCACCCGGCCGCGCCTGATTCAGCGGCGCGGGGTGGTGATGATGATGGCGGCGGCGGTATGGGCGCAGACATAACGGCTCAAGGTTCCCAGTCCTCGACCGCGTGTGTCCAGGCGCCAGTGAAGGTCCCGTCGCCGCCGTCGGCCAGCGGCACCTGCGGTGACTGGAGCGCCACCCGGAACAGCTCCGACCGCAGCACGGCCACGGTCAGCGCGGCGGGCGTGCCATCGGACGGGTCGTCGAACCGGACCGTGACGATGGTGGCCGGCTGGCCCGCGGGCAGCCGCAGGCTGCGGGCCACGGCCGGCGGCGGTGGCTGCATCTCGATATGCAGGGCGCTGGGCCGGCCGCCCGGTGCCGGGTCGGCCTCCGCCGGGCCGGGGTCGCGAGGCCGGACCGACAGCGGCAGCAGGGTCAGCGCGTCCGGCAGCGACTCGCCCGGCTCGTACGCGCCGGGCGTGACCCGGTCGGCGGGCAGGTACGTCGTGGTGCAGGCGGCTGGCTCGCCACCCGCCGTCCACAGGAACCGGACCACGCAGACCGCGTCAGAGGTGGCCAGGCCCAGGGCCCAGCCGATGTCCTCGGGTACCCGGCGCCAGGACACCTGCCGGCTGCGGCAGGCGATGTTCCCGCCCATGGGATCCAGCGAGGAGGCCAGGCCCGAGACACCCTCGATCTCGATCAGGTACTCGGCCGGGCTGGCCCGGTAGAGCTGGCCGTCGGCCAGGCGGCGAACCAGGTGCCGGCTGACCAGTTCCCCGATGGCCGTCTCGATCTCGGCCGGGCTGGCGTTGTAGCGGCGGGCCAGCGCCGTGTGCCGGGGCAGCCGCCAGCCCGGCTCGTGGTGGACCAGGGCCGCAGCGAAGCGGTTGGCGAGCACGGTGCCATCGGCGGGCTTGCCCGGGCCAGGTCCGCTGCCCGGCCCTGGGGGCTCTGGGTCGCCGGGCCAGTCCCGGTCGGAACGGTGCGCCATCATCGCGGAATCTCCCTGGGAGACGGGCCGACGGCCGCCCCCCCGGAGTCAGCCGGGCCTGCGGCCGCGCGGCGGGACCGGGCCGGCTCGCCGCGGCCTCGGGCCGGGCTCCTGCGCAGTACCGGCATCCGCCCCACTCACTCCG
>JBOHCO010001746.1:0-1496 GCA_050698895.1 Streptosporangiaceae bacterium | reverse complement strand
GTCCCAGAACGGGCGGCAGCCACGGCACGGCCGGCAGCCACGGCACGGGCGGCAGTCCCAGTACGGCCGGCAGCCACGGCACGGGCGGCAGTCCCAGTACGGCCGGCAGCCACGGCACGGGCGGCAGTCCCAGTACGGGCGGCAGCCACGGCACGGTCGGCAGCGGCGGTGCGGACGGCGGGGCGGCACGGGGCGGCATGAGTGCCGCCGTAGCTGATGCGCTCGACCGGGCGGACATGATCATTGACGGGCTGCTCGGCATCGGGGGGCGGGGCGGGCTGCGCGAGCCCGCGGCCACGCTGGCCCGGCTGACCGAGTCGGCCCGGGCCGAGGGGTCCATGGTGGTGGCGGTGGACCTGCCGAGCGGGGTGGACGCCGACACCGGCGTCGTCGGCGGGCCGGCGATCAGGGCCGACGTCACCGTGACGTTCGGCACCTGGAAGCCGGGGCTGCTCATCGACCCCGGAGCCAGCTACGCCGGGACGGCCGAGCTCATCGACATCGGGCTGGCCCCGCAGCTGGGGCCGCCCGCGGTCAGCGCGCTGCAGGCCCCGGACATCGCCGCGATCTTGCCGCAGCCCACCGCGGAGTCGAACAAGTACCGCCGCGGCGTGCTGGGCGTGCTCGCGGGCAGCCAGCAGTACTCCGGGGCGGCGGTGCTGGCCACCGGCAGCGCGATCCACGGCGGCGCGGGCATGGTCCGGCTGGTGTCCTCGGAGGGGGTGCTGACGGCGGCCCGCCAGCACTGGCCCGAGGCGGTCATGTCGGTGGCCGACCCGGCCGCCCCGGCCGAGTCGATCAAGGCGGCGGGCCGGGTCCAGGCCTGGACGGCCGGGCCGGGCATGGGCACGGGGGAGGACTCGGCCGGGCTGCTGGCCGCGGTCCTGGCCACCAGCCTGCCGGTGCTGGTCGACGCGGACGGGATCACGATCCTCGCCGCCCATCGCGAGCTGCTGGACCGGTCCGCGCCCACGCTGATCACCCCGCACGCCGGCGAACTGGCCCGGCTGACCGGCGCGGACATCGACAGCATCGAGGCGCGGCGGCTGGAGCACGCGACCAGGGCGGCCGACGACCTGGGCGTCACGGTGCTGCTCAAGGGCTCGACCACGGTCATCGCCGAGCCGGACGAGCAGCCGGTCCTGGTCAACTCCACCGGCTCGTCGTGGCTGGCCACGGCCGGCTCGGGCGACGTGCTGTCCGGGCTGGCGGGCGCCCTGCTCGCGCAGGGCATCGAAACGCCGCTGGCCGCCGCGGTTGCGGCCTACCTGCACGGCCTGGCCGGGCGGCTGGCCGCGCGGGACGCGCCCATCGGCGCGTCCGACCTCATCACCGCGCTGCCCGAGGCGATCAGGACGATCACCCGGACGACCCCGTGACCCCGGCGCCAGGGCCCAGGGCGTTCTGGGCGCCGGGGCCCCGGGCTGCCGCGGCCCGTTAGGGATGGCCTGGAACCCCGGCCGCCCGTTACTCCGCCGCGCGGCCGCCCAGGTAGC
>JBOHCO010001745.1:0-5665 GCA_050698895.1 Streptosporangiaceae bacterium | reverse complement strand
CGGTCTCGATGATCGCCTCGAGGAGGTAGTTGGCGCGCTCGAGCTTGTCCCAGAACATCACGTAGTTCTGCGAGAACTCGAACTCCTTGAGCTCGCACTGGCGCATCACCCCCACGCGCAGGAGGTTGAGCCCGGCAAACAGCCAGCAGCGGCCGCTCCGCTCCTGGTTCGTGACCTTCCAGTCGTCCAGCGTCGTCGACACCGAGTGGTCGATGCTGTTGACGATCTCCCGGTTGATGGCGACGTCGTCGACGGTCACCCGGGTCACGGCATTCTGGGCGAGCCGGTAGGCCGGGCTCGCCGAGAATTCCTTGCGCAGTCGTTCCAGATCACCGACAGTGAGCGTTCCGTTCACAGAAGCGTCCTCTCGCGTCGTCGCGGGCCTCCCCCCAGGCTAGACGCCGAAGCTGAGTTGTCCGGCTTCGTCCTGACGCGGAAATATGGGATATAACACTCGCACCCCTCGCCTGGCGGTCCGGCCACGCCGCCATCGGCGAACGTGAAACGGGGCCTCGATGAGCGAAGAGACGCAGGTCGCGGGGACCGGGTCCGCGCCGGGCGAATCTGGCCCGGCCGTGCTGCCTGCCCTGGCCACCGGGCCGGTACTGGCCATCGCCGTAGTGCTCACCGGCCTGCTGATCGCCTGGTCTGGTCGCTACGGCTACCACCGGGACGAGCTGTACTTCATCGCGTGCGGCAAGCATCTGGCTGATCTGCGCCGGGCTGGCGCTGGCCGTGCTGCAACTGCCGATCACCCTGCCGGTCCTGCCGGTCTCGGCGATTCACGACACACCGATCGTGGCGCTGAACTACGACGCGGGCGAGACGATCGGCTGGCCCGCCTTCGTGCGCGAGATCGCCAGGCCGTACCGATCGCTGCCGCCCGCTCAGCGCTCGGCCACGACCGTCTTGGCCAGCAACTACGGTGAGGCCAGCGCGGTCGATCACTTCGGCCCGGCCGACGGGCTGCCGGCCGCTTACAGCGGCCACATGTCCTTCTGTTACTGGGGCCCGCCACGCGCCCGGGCGACCACCGCGATCGTCGTCGGCTACCGGCGCAGCCAGCTCAGCTTCTGCGGCTCAGCCCGCCTCGCCGCGCACCTGAACAACCACGTGGGCGTCAGCGACGATGAGCAAGGTGCCCCGGTCTGGATCTGCCAGCACCTCACCAGGACCTGGCCGGCCATCTGGACCGGACAAAAAGACTTCAGCTGAGGCGCCCCGCGAGCAGCCGGCCTGATGCGGCCCCGGCGCGCCGGCCGGCGCTCAGCGGGATTTATCGATTCCCCGTGCGCCGGCCGTCAGCCGTCAGCCGCCGTCGCGGATCTCGACGGCTTCCCGGCGCCCCTGGCGGCCTGGTCGGTGGGAGCCGCCTTGAAGACCGGGCCCGCCGCGACTGCCCAGGTGAGCACGATGCACGTGATCAGGCCGTAGACGATCTCGGCCTGGCGGGTCCATGGCCGCCACCGCCCCGGCCAGAGCAAGGCGGCCTGGATGATCACGCCGGCGATCATCAGGCCGAGCACGGCCGGCCCGCGTATCCGGAGAAAGCCGTCGGCATAGGCGGACGCCTCAAGCGCCGCCGGCGCAGCGGCTGCGCGGCAGGAGGGTGACAACGTCGGCTACGTAACTGTCGATCAGCTCGTCAGCGGTCATCACAGTGCTCACCTTCCAGGAGGCTATCCATCGCCTTGCTGAGGCCACGCCAGGAGAGGGTCAGCCGCTGGCAGAGGTCCGCGCCTTCGGCGCTGAGTGTGTAGTAACGCCGCGGCGGCCCCTGAGTGGTGCGCCACTCGCTGCTCAGCACCCCCTGCGCCTCCAGCCGGCGCAGCAGCGGGTACAGCGTGCCTTCCTCGATCGGCAGCCCATGGCCGGCCAGAGACTGACGCAGTTCGTAGCCGTAACGCAGCGTATGCAGCTGCGAGAGCACCGCAAGGACAACGACGCCGCGGCGCAACTCCTGCTCGAGCTTGTCGACAGCGCTGCTTACCATGTGCCGCACAGTACCATGTGGCACACAGCCTCGGCACTGTCGAGCTGCGGGCCGGCGTGGCAGTTCCGGGCTCGCGCCGGGGGTTGGCTGCCGCCTACGCTGACGGTGGATCGGCAGTCGCCGGAGACTGCGCGGGAGGAACTGATGAGCGAGGCGGCAGGGTTGTTGCTGTCGGTCCGAGGTGAGGCGCGGCGAGAGGTCGCGCCTGATCATGCGCAGGTGGACGTCACGGTCGCGGCGTCGCGGGGATCGAAGGCGGAGGCGGCCCGGGCAGCCGCCGAGGGACTGGACGGCCTTACTGCCGATCTCGCGGCGCTGGGCGGGGTGGCGCTGGAGGCCGGCACCGGACCGCGCCCGCTGACCTGGTCGGCGCAGTCGACAACCACCTACGCCGAGCGCGCTCACGATCAGGACACCGGGCAGTACCTGCCGACCGGCCAGGTGACAGCGGCGGTGGCGGTCGTGGTCGCGGTGCGGGCGTTCGAGCTGCTGGACGCGCTCGGCGCGGTCCTGGCCGGCGGTGAAATGGTCACTGTCCAGGGGGTCACCTGGCACGTCGACTGGGACAATCCCGCCTGGCCGCTGGTGCGCGCCGACGCCGTCCAGGCCGCTATCGGAAAGGGCCGCGACTACGCCGCCGCGCTCGGAGGGACGCTGCGCAGCGTGGAGCACATCGCCGACGCCGGTCTCCTCGGCGGCGACGCGTCGAAGTTCGCCTTCACCGGCAGCCGGATGACGGCGCGAGCGGCCAGCCGGGGCGGAGGGGAGCCCGATGCGCCCTCGCTTGACCCGGTCCCGCAGGAACTGGCGGCCATCATCGAAGCCCGCTTCACCGCCGACGGCGTGTCCCTGACCGCGCGCTGACCGGCCGGGCCGGCCATCCGGTGCTTCCTTCCCGGACAAGCCCGTTACGGTCTGCGACCGGCCCTGGCGCCGAACTGGCGTTTGCGACGCCATGCAACCGCGGCCGGGGTGCCGGTCCCCGCCTCGGCGATCGGGCGGCTGACCGCGATGGCGTGCCGCGCAGCCGCCATTAACGGCCGCCAGGCCCCGGCCTGGATCACAGCGGTCGTGACCACGCGGGCTAGGGCGCTCACCTCGGCCGCGCCCGGAGACTTCGTCCCCGGCTCCGCCCACGTCGAGGTGTTCCTGGTCACCATGCGCGGGCGCTTCACCGTCGACGCCGGGCCGCCGGGAGCGAAGCCGCCGACCGGCCGCTATCTGTCGCTGGTCATCGATGCCAGGACCTTCGCTGGCCTCGACTTCGGCGTCAGCCCGAAGGCGCCGCCGGTCCCGCCAGCCAGCCTCGGACCGGTCAGTCATCTCGCCGGCTGCCGGCGCTGACCGCGCCCACGTCATGACACCGCGTCAGCAGCTGGCCCCTGCGCTGCGGCTGCTGGCCGGTCGCGGGCTCGGCGGGTTCAGTAGGTGATCGCGGGGAACTGGTCGCGGGCTCGTTCCAGCTGGTCGGCCCGCTCGCGGGGCCAGCCGAAAGCGCGGGCGGCCTGGCCGCTCAGGTCGGCGGCCGCGGCGCCGCTGGTGAAGTGGACGTACTCGCCCCAGTTCATCCGCCGCGTGTAGGTCCCGCCGGAGTCGCGCGGGAAGTGCCGGGCCAGCTCCCGGAAGAACCTATTCATGACGTCTGCCTGCCCGCAGTCCCGCCAGAGCGGGTAGAACCAGTCACGGAACCAGCGGGTCCCTAGGCGCGGGAAATCGTCGGTGTTACCGGTGAACCGGCGGTAGACGGCCTTGGCTTCGCGGTCCAGGCCCAGCGCCGTGTAGAGGTCATAGATGTAGAACTCGGCCCATTTGCTGTCGCCCCAGATCTCATACGCCGGCGAGCCGTGGGCGCCGTTGTTGGCGCTCTCCACGGAATGCCCGATCTCATGCGCGGGCAGCTCGCGGGCGAGGGTGTTGCCTTCCCGCCAGGTGTCCAGTCCGCAGTCGCTGACGTTGTGGTAGTCGTGGACCGGGCTGACGTAGTAGCCCGCGTGGCCGCCGCCGTGGCGCCCGGCGTGGTGGACGGAGTAGATGCGCGGGTCGGGCCCGAACGCGTCGCCGTAGGTTTCCTTGGAGTAGCGCCAGGTCACGTTGATGAACCGGGGCAGCCACCGGACCTCGGCCTGGCGCACGCCGGGGTCCAGGTAGATCGCGCAGTGCTCGTCGCTGTGGTAAAGCCGGAGCAGCTGGCGGTGGTCGAACCAGTGCTCCTGCCAGGTGGCCGGCGGGGCAGCCAGCTGACGCTCCGGCTCTGCCTCCATCAGGTCCTCCCGCCTCTCCGGGCCCCAGCCCGGCGGTCTCCGCTGAGCCCTCACCACCGCGATCGTATGGCCAGCGAGCACGCTAGCCGTGAGCTTGAGGTGGCTGCGGGAACTGGCCCAGGTCGGCCAGGGTAAGCGCTGGACCGCCCAACTCGGCCGGCGGCCGGGCGCTGGTCCGCAGCCCGTCGATGACCAGGCCGAGGTGGCGGTGGCTGAGGCCTTGATTGACCTCGGGAGGGAATCCGCCGGCCAGCGGCCGGGACAGGCGCACCGTCAGCATGCCAATGTCACCCGAGGTGACATCCGGGCGCAGCGCGCCGGCCCGGTGGGCCGCGTCGACGAGCGCCTGGACCGCGGCGAGCCCGGCCTGCCGGGCCCCGGCGATCTGCTCGTCGTCAAAGGAGATCTGTCCGAGCAGCGCGGGGATCACCGCCGCGGACCGTACGTCGATCGCCCGGTGCATGTACCGGGCCAGGGCGGCGAACGGGTCGGGATCCTCCCTGGCCGCCTGGCTGGCCTCCTCGACCGTGCGCCGCAGTGCGTCCAGGGCGACCTCCCGGATCAGCGCTCGGCGGTCCGGGAACCGCCGGTACAAGGTGGCGATCCCGGTCCCGGCGCGCCGGGCGATCTCCTCCAGGGAGGCAGCCGGTCCGCGCTCGATCAAGACGTCACGGGCCGCCTCCAGTAGCCGGCGCCGGTTGTCGCGAGCGTCGGCACGCAGAGGCCCGTCAGGCAGGCCGCTGTGGGTCGGCGACATTCTGATCCTTACTCCAGCCTCGCGTCAGCGGCCGGCAACCGAGCCGTTCTCGCCCTCCAGCCAGGGACTTCTTTGGCGCGGAGACTAACTGATAGACACATCCTCCGCAAGATGCTAGCCTCCGGTATCCGGAGGGTTATCCTCCGGTACCGGAACCGACGCACACCGGTTGCGGGTGGCAGCCGCACAGCGGCCGCTGCTGAGCAGAAGGGAGACTTCCGGGCATGCAGGCGACCGAGGAATTCCTCTCCGAGTGGGCCGCAGCCGAGGCGGCCGGGGACACCGGGACGCTCGAGACGCTGGTGGCCGACGGCTTCATCGCGGTCGGCCCGCTGGGGTTCATCCTGCCCAAGCAGGCGGGCTGACCCGCCACCGCTCCGGTGACCTCACCTACCAGCAGTTCGGCCTCGATGAGATCCAGGCCCGCCCGATCGGTCCGGACGCCTGGGTGGTGACCGCGCGCAACAACACCCGCGGCAGCTACCAGGGCCACCCGATCCCCGAGGCCACCCGCGCCACCCTCGTCCTGGCCAGCAGCGCCGGCCGCTGGCAGCTGGCCGCCATCCACATGAGCTTCATCGCGGGCACCGCAGGCGCCCCGCCGATCCCCGGCGCGGCCGGCTCCGGCGCTGCGGCCGCGCCGGGCTGATCGCC
>JBOHCO010001744.1:0-3688 GCA_050698895.1 Streptosporangiaceae bacterium | reverse complement strand
GGCAAGACCTACACGGCAGCCGAGCAGATCCTGGCGCTGACCGCGCGGGGCGCCGCGGTGGGCATCACCGGGCCCTCGCACGCGGTCATCGCCAACCTCATCGGCCAGGTGATGGAGCGCGCCGCCGAGAACGGACTCACCCAGCCGCGCATCGGCCAGAAGACCGAGCCCGGTCACCCGCGCCTGCATCCGCTGGCCACGCGGATGACCTACGGCCAGATCGAGCGCGAGCTGGCCACCGGGGACCTGGCCATCGTCGCGGGCACGCCCTGGATGTGGGCCCGCCCGCAGTTCACCGGCGCTGTCGACACGCTGTTCGTGGACGAGGCGGGCCAGCTGTCGCTGGCCAGCGTGCTGGCCGTGGCGGGCGCCGCGCGCAACCTGGTTCTGGTCGGCGACCCCCAGCAGCTGGCCCAGCCCAGCCAGGCCGCCCACCCGCCGGGCGCGGGCGTCTCGGCCCTGGAGCACGTGCTGGACGAGCACGCCACCATGCCGGCCACGGCCGGACTGCTCATCGACACCACCTGGCGGATGCACCCGCGGCTGTGCCAGTACACCTCCACGGCCTTCTACGACGGCAAGCTGACCGGAGTGGCCGGCCTCGAGCTTCAGGAGGTGCTGGGCGAGACCCCGCCGCGCGGCGCCGGCCTGCGGGTCCACGCGGTGCCGCACCAGGGGAACACCAGCTCCTCACCCGAGGAGGCGCGCGAGGTGGCGCGCCTGGCCGGGGTGCTGACCGGTCGCGCGTGGCGGGATGCCCAGGGCCGCCGCCGGCCGCTCGACCCGAGCCAGATCCTGGTCGTGACGCCCTATAACGCGCAGGTCCGGGCGATCGAGGAGGCCCTCGGGCAGGCGTACGGCCCGGCCGGGGTCCGGGTCGGGACGGTGGACAAGTTCCAGGGCCGCGAGGCCGCGGTCGCGATCTACTCCATGGCCACCTCGTCGGCCGGCCAGGCTCCGCGCGGCCTGGAGTTCCTGTATGACCGCCGCCGGCTCAACGTCGCGACCTCGCGAGCCAGGGCGCTGGCCATCGTCGTGGCCAGCCCCGATCTGGTCCGGGTGCTCTGCCGCACGCCGCGGCAGATGGAGCTGGTCAACGCGCTGTGCCAGGCCTGGGAGGCCGGGGCGTGACCGAGGCCCGCGGTGCGCCTAGCCTGAACGCCATGCCGAGATCAGGCGCCAGCCCGGCCCAGGGCCGCCGCTACCACCACGGCGACCTGCGGGCCGCGCTCGTCGGCACCGCCATCGAGCTGATCGGCGAGCGCGGCGTGCGCAACTTCTCCCTGGCCGAGGCCAGCCGCCGCCTCGGCGTCGCCGTCAGCGCCCCGTACGCCCACTTCGCCGACCGCGATGCCCTGCTGGCCGCCGTCACCGTGCACGCCTTCGAGACCTTCGCGGGCGAGCTGCTGCCCGGCATGGACGCCGGCCAGGACCCGGCCGCCCGGCTGGCCGCCATGGCCCGCGGCTACATCCGGTTCGCGGCCAGCCACCGGGCCCTGTTCGAGGTGGTCTACCAGGTCGGCCTGGACAAGGCCCGCTTCCCCGAGATCGCGGCCGCCGAGCGCCCCCTCAGCAATGCCTTCGCGGCCTGCGTCACCGCCCTGTCGGCCGACCACCAGGCCGAGGCCGACGACCTGGCCACCGCGGTCGAGGCCACGGCCAAGGGGCACGCCATGTTCCTGCTCGACGGCGACTTCGGGTCCGGCCAGGCGGCCGTCGACGAGGCGGCCGACCGGGCCGCCCGCGCCACCCTGGCCCTGATCCAGGGCCGCCAGGCGCTGCGCCGGGCGGCGCCCGAGGCCGCCGTCCCGCCGGATCCGGCGTGACCGTCCAGACTTCGCCAAAGCGTTGTCCGCGTGACACAGGCCGCGCTAGCGTCGAGAAGGTGGGCGGAGCAGACGCGTTGCTGGCCGCGCGCCTGGCGGCCGGCGATGACCAGGCTCTCGAGGAGGCGTTCGACCTCCTGGCGCCGGCGGTCTACGGCGCTGCCCTGTACGTGCTCGGCCAGGGCAGCGCGGCCCAGGACGTCGTCCAGGACGTGTTCGTCGAGCTGTGGAGTCACCCGGACCGCTACGACCCGGCCATCGGCAGGCTGCGCACCTACCTGACCGTGCTGGCCCGGCACCGGGCCGTGGACCTGGTGCGCAGCGAGCTGCGCCGGGTGGCGCGACAGGAGCGCCACTACCGGCTCACTCCCACCCGCCCGAATCCGTCGCCGCACGACCAGGTCGCCGACGCCGAGGCGGCCAGCGTGGTCCGCGATGCGCTCCAGCTCCTGCCCGATGAGCAGCGGCACGTGGTCGAGCTGGCCTACTTCCGGGGCCTGACCTGCCGCGAGGTCGCGGCGGCGGCGGGCATCCCGGAGGGCACGGCCAAGTCACGGCTGCGGCTCGCGCTGGCCAAGCTGGAGGCCGTGCTGGACCGCCACCTGCTGGAGTCCTCATGAGCGCGCCCGGGCCGGGGGGCGGCGCGGCGAGCGGGGAGCGGGCGATCGCCCCGCCGCCGGACCTGCGAGCCCAGGTGCTGGAGGCCTCCCGCCACCGCCGGGCACCGGGCCGGCCCGCGCCCGACGTCCCTGACATCTCGCCGGCGGAAGCCTTCAGCCGCCGCGGCCACGCCTTCTACACGACGCTGGGCGGGCTGGACGGCGGGCAATGGCACCGGCCGGTGCTGCGCGACCTGGACGTTCAGGGCCTGGTCGGCCACTTGATCGGGGTCGAGGAAGACATGCAGCGCGGGCTGGACGGCGATGCCGCGGTGGCCCACGCCGACCATGTCGCCTCCACCCAGCCCGCGGCGCTCCGCCAGGCCGGGCGCCCCCCGGCCGAGACCCACGCGGAGTGGGGCCGGGCCGCCCAGCAGACCCTGGCCCGGGTCCGCCACGCCGGCGACCTCGACGCCATCGTCACGGTCTACGGTCTCCCGCTGGCGCTGGGCGTGTGGCTGGTGGTCCGGGCGTTCGAGCTGTGGATGCACGAGAACGACATCCGGGGGGCCGCCGGGCTGCCCGCCTCGGTCCCGGACCCGGCCACGCTGCGGCTGATGACCGACCTGGTGGCCGGGGTGCTGCCGCTGGCCACGGCCGGCGCCGGGCTGGACCAGGCCATCAGCCTGCGGCTGGTGCTGACCGGCGCGGGCGGCGGCGCCTGGGACGTGCCGGTCGGCGGGCCAGTCCCTGGCGCGGCCCCGATGCGGATCGTCACCGACGCGGTCGGGTTCTGCCGGCTGGCGGCCAACCGGTGCGCGCCTGCGGACCTGGACCTGGACCTGGATATCACCGGCGACCCCGGGCTGGCCGCCCTGGTGCTGGCCGCCGCGACGACGCTGGGACTGGACTAGCTCCTCAGCCCTATCAAGCCCGAGTAATCCGCTGAGTGATCTGCAGGGCACTCCGGGTAGGTATCCCGGCCAAAGGCTGGGGCGCCGCCGGCGCACCGGACAGAGGGGGGAATCTAGATGAGCGTTCTGATCATCACGAAAGTCCAGGGCGACACGGCCAAGTTCAGCCAGGCCCTCACCGACCGGGCGAGCGAGTTCGCCCAGATCGCTGACCGGGCTCGATCGGTCGGCGCGATCCATCACCAGTTCGGCATCGGGGACGGTTACGTCATGATCGTCGACGAGTGGGAGACGGCCGACGACTTTCAGAAGTTCTTCACCGACCCCGACCTCCAGGCGTTCGTCGGGT
>JBOHCO010001743.1:0-2441 GCA_050698895.1 Streptosporangiaceae bacterium | reverse complement strand
GCCTCGGACTGCGGGGCCTCCGGCGGCAGGACGTGGCATAGGTCACCAGGCTAAGGCCAGGGCCGGGCCGCGCCCCGGCCCGCCGCGCCCGGCCGCTCAGGCCGGGCGCAGGCTGCCGCCGGGGTTGGGCGGGACCACGGGAGTGGGCGTGCTGTGGCGCTGGAAGTCCCTGGTCAGCCAGATACGCTCGCGCAGGTCGGCCTGCACCTTCGCGATGTACTCCTGGGCCGCCGGGGTATGCCAGCGGCCCGCGAACCAGCCGCCCACGCAGCCCCACAGGTCGCCCCGGTGGTAGCGGCCGACGTGCTGAACCGTGTTCAGCCAGGTCTCGTCGCCGTCGTAGCAGGCCCGCCAGATCGCGTAGGCGGTGTCGGCGCTCATCGCCGTCGAGCCGCCGATGCCCGGCCAGGCGCTCTTCTCGCTGAGGTACCGGTTCTGGAGGATGCCGTAGCTCTGCGCGCACTGGCGGTGCTTGCGGGTGGGCTTGCGGCCGGGCGGGCAGGCGCTGCCGTCGGTGCCCCAGCCGCCGAGCAGGTCCTGCCGCCACCAGCTCTCCACCGCCGCCTGGGCGAACACCACCCCCTGATTGATGCCCCACTTGCAGGCGGCCCAGCGCAGGATCTCCTCCGTGGTGCCGGTGAAGTCGCCATTGATGCGCGGGGCGATCCGCTGGTTGGCCGACGCCGTATCGGCGGCGAAGAAATGCGCCGCCACGTGCTGGCCGAAGGTGTGGTTAGCGGGCCGGTTACCCGGCCGGATCTCGCGTTCCGGGCTTTCTCTAACCCAGCGTGCGCATTCCGCTCCGGTGGGCAGCACGGCCCCCGGCGGCAGGGTGCGGAAGTGGATCGGCGCGGTGCCCGGCGGCGGGCTCGGCGCGGCCGGCGGCGGGCTCGGCGCCGCGGGCGGCGGGGTGCTGGACGACGAGCGCGGATCCGGGGAACTGGGGCCCGGCGACGGGGACTGCGGCCCGGATGCCGAGGCCGGGGGCGTGCTGCTGGTCGCCGCCGCCGGGGTCGGTGTCGGCGCAGATGAGTGCGCTGCCGGGACCAGCGTGATGGTGGGGTCGGCGGGGGTGCTGATCGCGGCGGGCGGGTCCGGGTTGCTGGCCAGGGCCTGGCCGATGTTGGCGTAGTGCACGACCGCCAGGGTCCCCGCCACGACAATGACCACCAGGACAGCGATCCTGCCCGCCAGCCATGCGTGGCGCCCCCGCGACGAACCAGTACCTGGCCTCATATTTCGCTAGCACTACTCCTGCGCCAGATTGGTGTCAATATCATCATGATCCTGTGATCACTTCTGCTTACACCCGCTATACAGGCGTAACCGGGAGTTCGCTAGCTTTTTGGCTAGGCATCGGCCGGTGCCACAGCAGCGAGTACCGCCAGAAGAATCGTCGGCGGAGCCGGGCGCCGGGGATCAGGTCCCGCGCCGCGGCGGTGATCTCCGGCCAGGACGCCTCGGCGGGCCGGATGGGCATGCCCGCTTCGTGCGGCTTGCCGGCCCGGCCGCGCGCCGCCATTACTGCGCCCACGACTGCGTTGGCCGGCATCCGGACCGCCTCGAACGCGTAATCGGCCGCGCTGGCGTTCCGGTAGAGGCCGACGATCACCAGCACGCCGCCGGGGCGCAGCAGCCCGGCCAGGCGGGCCAGGCCCGGCCGCAGCGGCAGGTGATGCAGGCTGGACAGCGCGGTCACCACGTCGTAGCCGGCCGGGTCCAGCGGCAGGCCGGGGTCGAGCAGGTCGCCGCTCAGCCAGCGCACCCGCGGCGCCTGCCGGTGCAGTCCCTGGCCCGGGCGATCATGGCCGGGGACAGGTCCACGGCGTCGACCCGGCCGGCGTGCTCGGCGATCCGGGCGGCCAGCACCCCGGCCCCGCAGCCCGCTTCCAGCACCCGCTCGGGGGCGGCCGGAAGCTGGCCGAGCAGCCAGCGGTGGTAGTGCGCGTTGTGGTCCCACGCCAGAGCCCGGGGGAGCTGCGGGACGACTCGCATGGCCCAGGACTGTACCGAGCCGGGCCGTCACGCGCCGGCGGATGCCAGCCCCGCCCGGCGACCCAGCCGCACCTTGCCCGATGAGCAGTTCGGATCGTCGGTGCCATAGACCGGGTAAGCCGAACTGCTCACGGGCCGCTGTGTGCATGGTGCTGGTGGGACGGATGGTTTCTCCCGCCAGACCCGCTCGTCACACCAGCCACATCGGCCCGGAGCAGTTCGGATCGTCCGCATCATGACACGGACTATCCGAACCACTGGCGGGCTCCGACGCGGGTGTGACTGATGGGGCGTACGTCCCACGCCCCTTGCGTCACACCGGGCTCAGGGGCCACGGAGCAGCCGATGTGGCGGATGCTTGCTCGTTCCGGGGCGGGTGGCTTGACTTTCATCGAATACGCATTCGATGATGTGGGGATGGGGGCGGAGATGGCGCAGGCCACGGC
>JBOHCO010001742.1:0-2027 GCA_050698895.1 Streptosporangiaceae bacterium | reverse complement strand
GGCGGGCAGGCCGAAGCGGGCGAAGGCGTGCGCGGGCGGCTCCTTCGGGGCCTCGTGGAACAGGAACGCGGTGACCGCGGTGATCCGGTCGCCGTCCAGCGTCAGCACGTCCAGCACGGCCGGGGTGAACTGGCCGGGGACCTGGCCGGGCAGGTAGCAGCCAACGGCCAGCTGGCCGTTGGCCCGCGTCGCCTGGTGCCGCCAGCGCGCGCGCAGCGGCTCGCGCAGCAGCCAGTCGCGCAGCGCGGCGTGGCCCTGGTACCAGACCGGGGTGGGCGGCATCGACCAGGTCGCGTCCTTGGTGAGCATGCTGATCAGGGTGTCCGCGTCGCCGCGCTCGATGGCGTCGGCGTACCGCTGCGCGATGACCCGGGTGCGCTGGTCGCCGAGCGCGCTCAGGGTCGCCTGCTGGCTGCGGTCCGGCAGCCGGGTCTGCACGGTGAGCCGGGCCCGCTGGAGCGCGCTGGTCACGCTGGGCACCGTGGTGCCGAGCTGGCCGGAGATCTCCGCCGCCGAGAAGCCCATGACCTCGCGCAGGATCAGCACCGCCCGCTGCAGCGGCGGCAGCTGCTGGAGCGCGACCACGAACGCCAGCTCGATGCTCTCGCGCTGCTCGTAGCGGGCCTCGGGCGAGGCGCCCGGCACGCCGGCCAGCCACTGGTCCGGGCAGGGCTCCAGCCACAGCGGCTCGGCGGACGGCGCGTCCGCGTCCTGGCCGGGCTGGGCGGCCGGGCCGAAGTCGACCGGCAGCTCCCGGCGGGACCGGTGCCGGGTGATGTCCAGCGCGGCGTTGGTCACGATGGCGTACAGCCAGGACCGGACCGAGCTGCGGCCCTCGAAGCCGGGCAGGCCCCGCCAGGCGCGCAGCAGCGCGTCCTGGAGTGCGTCCTCGGCGTCGTGCAGGGAGCCGAGCATCCGGTAGCAGTGCGCGCGCAGCTCGGCGCGGTGGGCCTCGATCAGCTCGCCGAACGCGTCCTCGTCCCCGCCCCTGGCCCGCTCGAGCAGCGCCTGCTCAGTCACTGAAGCTCGGATCCGCGCCGTGCGGCCGGGCCGCCCGCCCCCTGGGCTCCTCCCAGTCCTCCTGCCGGCCCAGCGCGGTCAGGTCCAGCAGCGAGTAGCTGCTGCCCAGGATGTCGGTGCCCCTGGCCCAGGTCGAGTAGGTGTGGTAGATGTCGCCGCCTTCGCGCGGGAAGCAGCTGACCCCCGGCACCTCCTCCGGGGCGGCGTCGCCGGCCAGGTCGGGGCTGCGCTGGTAGTTGTAGACCGGCTGCTCCGGGCTCAGGGTGGCCTGGAAGTCAACGTTGAAGTCGCTGCCGTGCGAGGAGTACCACGGCACCGTCCAGCCCCGGCTGGCCTGGTAGGCCTGGAGCCTGGCCAGCGGGGCGAGGGACACCAGCGCGTAGGCGGTGTCGCGCGAGCGCAGGTGGTCGAGCATCCCGGCGGCCAGCTCGTCCACCCCGGCGGTGCAGCCCGGGCAGGCCGCGTCCCAGGCCGGATCGAACATCACGTGCTGGACGATGAGCTGCCGGCGGTCGTCGAACAGGTCGGCCAGCCCGGCCGGTCCCGCCGGGCCGGCCAGCCGGTACTCCTTGTCGATCCGCACCATGGGCAGGCGCCGCCGGCCGGCGTTCAGTGCGTCGCGGGCTCGGGTCGCCTCCTTCTCCGCGGCCAGCAGCCGCGAGCGGGCGGCCAGCCATTCGTCGCGCGAGACCACGTCGGCCAGGGCCATCACAACCTCCAGTCACTAGGAGCCTTCCAGGTATGACGGCGCCCGCGGCCCGGATTCATCGGTCGCGGCGCACCGGCTCCGGTTGGGCCGGTCCGGCCCGGACTGGCATCCTTTGACCAGCTCCGTGCTTTACGGCACTGAGGCGGGGCGTCGCCAGCGACTGGGAGCGAATGTGAGCGAGCGGACAGAGCGGGTCGGCTTCGGCGAGGTATTCGGCGTCGCCGAGTTCCGCGCGCTGTGGTCGGCCCAGCTGCTGTCCGTCGCGGGCGATCAGCTGGCCAAGGTCGCGCTGACCGTC
>JBOHCO010001741.1:0-4326 GCA_050698895.1 Streptosporangiaceae bacterium | reverse complement strand
GTGCAGGCCAGAGACGGCCAGCGTGACGCCGGCGCCGAGGATGGCCAGGCCGCCGCCCAGGCCGACGGCCTGCCAGAGCACCAGGGCCGCGCGCGGGCTGCGGGCAGGCCAGGCGGCCCTGGACAGGGCCAGGGGAACGGGCCCGGCCAGGATGCCCGCCACCGCGATCAGGGCTAGGCCCTCGGCCGCCAGCAGCACGGCGTCAGCCCCCCGGCGGGCCTGATCCGGGGCCGCCCAGGGCGCGGCGCAGGTGGTCGGTGTCGGCCGGGCTGACGCCGCCCAGGAAGCGGGTCAGCGCAGCGCTCCGGTCCGGGGCCTGGCCGAGGGCCTCGAGCATCAGGTCGGCGACGTAGTCCGCGCGGCTGACGCTGGCCTGGTACCGGTGGGCCCGGCCGTCGCGCTCGCGGCGGACCAGGCCCTTGCGGCGCAGCCGGTCCAGCACGGTGAGCACGGTGGTCACGGCCAGCTCCCGCTGGGCCGGGTCGCGCTGGGTCAGCGCGGCCAGCACGTCGCGGGCCGGCACCGGGCCCGCGGCGTCCCACAGCACCTGGAGGACGGCCCGCTCGAGCTGTCCGGATCCGGCCAACGTGCTCCTTGTCCCGCCAGTGCCGCTCATCCCGCCAGCGCTGCGCTTCCCGGTGACCCTGCTGTTTGTATTCTACATCACGTAGAAGTTCTACGTTTTGTAGAAGTAACCTGAGCGAGGGGAGACTGAGAGGAGCCCGGAGATGATCACCTCGGCCGTGACGGCAGCCCTGACCGGAGCCCAGGCGATGGCGGCCCATGCAGCCGGGGGCGCGGCGGACCCGGTCGCGGCGCGCTCGCAGATGGGCTTCTCGCTGGGCTGGCACATCGTGGTGGCCTGCCTGGGGGTCGGCATGCCAGGCCTGGTGCTGTTCGCGGAGTGGCGCGGGATGCGCACCGGCGACCCGAGCTACCAGCTGCTGGCCCGGCGCTGGGCGCGGGCGATGGGCGTGCTGTTCGCGGTCGGCGCGGTGTCCGGGACGATCCTGTCCTTCGAGATGGGCGTGCTGTGGTCGGGCCTGATGGACCACTACGGCGCGGTCATCGGGCTGCCGTTCGCCATCGAGGGCTTCGCCTTCTTCATCGAGGCCATCTTCCTGGGCATCTACCTCTACGGCTGGGACCGGCTGCCGCCCCGGGTGCACCTGCTGTCGGGGGTGCCCATCGTGGTGGCGGGCATCGCGTCGGCATTCTTCGTGGTGTCGGCGAACGCCTGGATGAACGCGCCGCGCGGCTACGCCGTCCGGCACGGCCGGGTGGTCGGCGTGGACCCCTGGGCGGCAATCTTCAACCCGGCCACCGGCCCGGAGACGACGCACATGATCCTGGCCGCGTTCATGGTGACCGGGTTCCTGATCGCCAGCGTCTACGCGGTGGCCATGCTGCGCGGCCGCCGGGACCGCTACCACCGGCTCGGGCTGCTGATCCCGCTGACGTTCGCGGCCATCATGACGCCGGTGCAGATCGGGGTGGGGGACTGGGCGGCCCGGTTCGTGGCCAGCGACCAGCCGGTGAAGCTGGCCGCGATGGAGGGCCTGGCCCAGACCCAGCGGCACGCGCCGGAGTCCATCGGCGGCCTGTTCTACGGCGGGCGGCTGCACGGCGCCCTGCGGATCCCCGACGGGCTGTCGCTGCTGCTGCGGCTGAATCCGGACGGGAAGGTCACCGGGCTGAACTCGGTGCCGCCGGCCGGCCGGCCGCCGGTGGAGATCGTGCACTTCGCGTTCGACGCCATGGTCGGCATCGGCTTCGCGCTGCTGGCCCTGGGCGCCTGGCTGGCCTGGACCTGGTGGCGGCGCCGGGGCCTGCCGGGGAGCCGCTGGTTCCTGCGCGCGGTGGCCCTGTCCGGGGTAGCCGCGGTGGTGGCCATGGAGAGCGGATGGATCGCGACGGAAGTGGGCCGCCAGCCGTGGATCGTCTACCACGTGCTGCGCACCAGCAATGCGGTGAACCCGGCGCCGGGGCTGGCCAACGGCGTCTGGCCGGTGATCGCGGTCTACGCGGCGCTGACCGTGGCCACGGTGTACGTCCTGCGGCGGCTGGCCCGCAGCCGCCCGGTGCCGATCGCGCCGCAGGAGTCCGACATCCGCGCGCACACGGTCGTCTGAGCGACGTACGGAAAGACATCTGAGCGACGTACGGAAAGACAGACGTACGGAAAGACAGACATGGAGCTGACCATCCTGGCCGTCATGTGGACGGCGGTGAGTGCCTACGCCCTGCTGGGCGGGGCGGACTTCGGGGCCGGGGTCTGGGACCTGCTGGCCGGGCGGCGGGCGGCGGGCGCGCCGCGCCGGGCCCTGATCGAGCACTCCATCGGCCCGGTCTGGGAAGCCAACCACGTCTGGCTGATCTTCGTGCTGGTGCTGATGTGGACCGCGTTCCCGCCCGCCTTCGCCGCCATCTCCTCCACGCTGTACGTGCCGCTCACGCTGGTCGCGCTGGGCGTGATCGCCCGCGGCTCGGCCTTCGCGTTCCGCAAGGCCATCGACCAGCCGTGGGCGCAGCGGCTGTTCGGGGCGACGTTCGCGTTCTCCTCGGTGGTCACCCCGTACTTCCTGGGCGCGGCCGCGGGCGCGGTGGCCTCGGGCCGGGTGCCGCCCGGGCTGGCCCGCGGCGGCGCGATCACCAGCTGGGTGAACCCGGTGTCGGTGGTGACCGGCGCGTTCGCCGTCACGGCCTGCGCGTTCCTGGCCGCCAGCTACCTGTCGGTGGACGCCCGGCGCGGCGGCGACCAGGCGCTGGCCGGGTACTTCCGGCGCCGGGCGCTGGCCAGCGGGCTGCTGGTCGGGGCGTGCTCGGTGGCCGGGCTGCTGGTCCTGCACGCCGACGCGCCGGTGCTCTACGGCCGGCTGACCGGCCGGGCCCTGCCGCTGGTCGCGGTGGCCGTCGCAGCCGGGCTGGCCTCGCTGGCCCTGGCCTGGCGGGGCTGGCTGGTGGCGCTGCGGGTGTCGGCGGCCACGGCGGTGGCGGCGGCGCTGTGGGCCTGGGCCGCGGCCCAGTACCCCTACCTGCTGCTGCCCGGCCTGACCGTGCCCGGCGGCGCCGCCCCGCCCTCGACGCTGACCGCCGTGGTGGTCTGCACCGCCGTCGGCGGGGCCCTGCTGATCCCGTCGCTGGCCTGGCTGCTGATCCTGGTCCAGCGCCAGCCTCGCTAGGCTAGGCGACGGGGTGCTGAGCCCATGGAGCGCTACGCACTGCTGATCCGGCCGTCGGCCAACCGGGTGTACAGCGGCACGGCGGTCGCGCTGACCCAGGCCGAGCTGGAGGTCTTCAGCCGCTCGGTGCTCGGCGGCCGGATCCGCGACATCGGGGCCGAGGTCATCGGCGGCGTGCCGTACGTGACCTTCGGCGGCGACCTGGACGAGGCCGCGGACGCGGCCTTCCTGGCTCACCTGTCGTCGGTCTACGCGCTGTTCCAGGTGCGGGACGGGCTGCTGCGGCCGTTTGACATCCCCTCTCCGGATCGCCTCGACGACGACCTCGTCACAATCCAGAAGTACCAGGGGAAGACCAATGAGCAGTTCACCCGGCTGCTGCTCAACGTGACCCTGCTGTCATCGGCGTTCGCGCCCGGCCTGGCGGACCGCAGGTTCGCGGTGCTCGACCCGCTGTGCGGCCGCGGCACCACGCTGAACCAGGCGCTGCTGCTGGGGTTCGACGCGGCCGGGGTGGAGCACGACCGCAAGGACTTCGAGGCCTACGCCGCGTTCATCAAGGCCTGGCTCAAGCGCAAGAAGATCAAGCACCACGCGGACTACGACGGCCCGGTGCGGCGCGAGGGCCAGGTCATCGGCCGCCGCCTGCAGGTGCGGCTGGCGGCTGACTCCGCCGACTACAAGGCCGGGCGGACCCAGCTGCTCGACGTGGTCAGCGCGGACAGCACGCGGGCCCCGGAGTTCTTCAGGCGGGCCACGTTCGACGTGGTGGTGACCGACGCGCCGTACGGGATCCAGCACGGCAGCACGACCGGCGGGGGCGGCGGCCAGCGGCGGCTGGCCCGAAGCCCGCTGGACCTGCTGGCCGACGCGGTACCCGGCTGGGCGGGGCTGCTGCGCGACGGCGGGGCCATGGGGATCGCGTGGAACACCCTGGTCGCGCCGCGTGCCGAGGCGGCCCGGATCCTGGCCGGGGCCGGGCTGGAGGTCCTCGACGACGGGCCCTACCGGGCCTTTGAGCACCGTGTGGACCAGGCCATCCGCCGCGACATCCTGGTCGCCTGGCGGCCCTAGCCCGGCTCCGGTGCCGGGCCCGAGCCCGCGGCGGCGGGCAGCGGGACGCTCCAGACCAGCTCCGTGCCGC
>JBOHCO010001740.1:0-2934 GCA_050698895.1 Streptosporangiaceae bacterium | reverse complement strand
GTGCCGAGCCGGGCCGCTCGGGCCGCTCGGGCCGCCGCCGGGCGCGGCACCGTGGCCGGTGGCACCGCTGCGGGCGTTGCGGGCGGCGCTGCTCGGGCCGGCCAGCGAGAAGGACGGCTTTCCGCCGACCTTTGGCGGCTGATAGGTCAGCCATTCCCCGAATGTCACCACCGGGCCCAGGCCATGACCGCGGGCCCATTCCGCGAGCCGCTGGGCCAGGCTGCCCCCGCCCGGCGTGGTCAGGGCGGTGCCGACCGACCAGGCCAGCCAGATCAGCAGGCCGGCCAGCAGCACCGCGATGACCTGCACGCTGCGGCGCTCGCGCAGCCGGCGGCGGCGGCGGCGCGGCGGCATCGCCTGCCTGCCTCCTTGTCGCACGGGGCTTCGCATGCCTCTCCCTCCCAGGCCGGCTCCCCAAGCCGGCCATTACGTCAGCGGGCGCCCGGCTCCCAGGGATGCACCAGGTGCACCAGGAGCAGCGCGATGACCAGGCCGCCCAGCAGCGACACGGCCACCAGCAGTCCCCTGATCCAGCCGCCGCCCGCCCGGACCCCCAGCTCTGCTGCTTTCGACGAGAGCAGGATCCGCGGCAGCCGCCACACATATGTCAGAACATGAATGGTCATGACCCCGAACCAGAGCACGAACGTCGCCTTGTGCAGGAAAGGCCACGGGCCCGACTCCGGGCCGACGATCGCCAGCATCACCCCCGTACCCAGGACCGCCAGGGAGGTAACGATGACGAGCGGGCCGAGCACGCGCAGCAACGGCGCGGGCGGCCCCTTGGCCCGGTAGGCCGGGGCCCCGGCGTAGTACCGCGTGAACCGGTACCCGGTCGAGCCGATCTTCAGCAGCACCGGCCCGATCAGCAGCAGGCCCAGGAAGAAGTGCAGGGTCAGCAGCTGGCCCAGCCGCAGGATGGTCGCGCCCTCCACGGCGAACCCGATCAGCAGCACGGTACCGGTCAGGGCGGTCAGGCGCTCGTTACCCGACACGCCGCCGGCCTGGTCAGGCGGCCGGCGGTGGCGGGACCGGGTCGTCACGTTCATGCGTGCTCCTTCCGGGACGACTCGAGGCGCAGTGCCAGCGCCGGGCAGGCCCGTACCGCGCGCCGCGCGTGCCCGGCCAGGCTGGCCGGCACGTCGCCGTGGATGATCGGGAAGCCCCACTCATCGAGCTCGATGCGCTCGGGCAGCAGGTCGGCACACAGCCCGTGGCCAGTGCAGGCCGTCGGGTCCACGCGCAGCCGCCACCTCATCGCCACTCGTCCTCGGCTCGCGGGATGGGCAGGTCAGCCAGGCTGCGCCGGTAGGCGGCCGGGCACGGCCGACCGGCCGCGTGGGCGCGGACGTCGGCGGCGAACGCGGTCAGCGCCGAGGCGGCCAGCCGCACCGCGCCATCGGGATGGCGGCAGGCGCCGCGGCCGGGGATGACCTCGAGCCGCCGGTCCAGCCGCGGCAGCACGTCGCCGTCGGGCCGCCCGGTCGCGAGCTGGACGAAGTCGTCGGCGATGGCGGGCAGGCCGAACATGCACGGTCCGCACTGCTGCGCGCCCTGGCGGGCCAGGTAGCCCAGCACCCGGCTCGTCTCGGTGACCCCGCAGCGGCCGGCGGCCAGTGCGAACAGCACCCCGGCGCCGGGCGCCGCCCCGACGGGCGCCAGCCCGGCCTTGGTCAGCGGCAGCCCGCTGACCTGGCGCGGCTCGTGCCAGCTGCCGAAGTAGCCGCCGACCAGCACCGCGCCGACCTCGGTCGCGTCGGCCAGCGTCAGCACCTCCCCGATCCGGGTACCCGCCTCGATCTCGTAGACGCCGGGCTGGGTGACCGCGCCGGCCACCGTGACCAGCATGGTGCCGGGTGCGTCGGGACGGCCCGCCTCGCGGAACCAGCGCGGCCCGTACCGGCCGATCAGGGCGATGTGGGCCAGCGTCTCCACGTTGTCGACCAGCGTGGGCCCGCGCTCCACCCCGCGCTCGAACGGCCGGGGCGGGGTCGCCGTAGGCCGGGCCTCGCCGCCGTTCAGCCACCGGATCACGGCCGTCTCCTCGCTGGCCACGTACCGGTGCGGAAGCTCATGGACCAGGAACTGCGCCTCGTCCAGCCGAGCCTCCCACCGCTCGGCGATGGCCTGGATGAGGTCGTCCGCCTGCCGGCGGCGGGTCCGGTCCAGGCAGAGGTGCACGGTGTCCGCGCCCACCGCGCGGGCGGCCAGCGCGGCCCCGTCCAGCACCAGGTGCGGGGCCCTGGCCAGCAGGGCCTGGTCCTTCTCGCTGGCCGGCTCGCTCTCCATGCCGTTGGCCACGACCACCGCGCGGCCCCGCCGGCCGGCCACGGCGCGCAGCTTGGTCCCGGTCGGGAAGCCCGCGCCGCCCCGGCCCGTCAGCCCGGCCGCGGTGACCGCGTCCACCAGCGCCCGCGGGTCCTGGTGACCGCGCCTGCCGCCGGTCATCGGCCCGTACACGTCCAGGTGCTCACGCAGCCGGGCCGGGCGGCCCGCGTGCTGCCAGCCCACGGTCAGCCGGCGGATGGCGTGGTCCCTGGCCGCCGTGTCACGCAGGCTCACGAATCCGCCCGCAGGGCGAGCTGACCCGACGCGCGGCCGCCGCTGATGATCAGCGTGAGGCTGGCCTGCTGCTCGCGCGGGCCGTCCAGGACCGCCGTCAGCCGCTGGCCGGCCAGCGCCGTGACCGGGCCCTGCTCGGCGGGCTGCCGGGCGGTCTGGCCCAGCCGCAGGGTGCCGCTCGACAGCGAGATGCCGGTGCCATCGGGCCGGCCCCGCAGCACGATCGTGAGCCGGCGGTTCCCGGTGGTGCGGGCCCGCACCGTGATGGTGATCCGGCCCGCCCGGACCGAGCGGGTGACCCGGCCGGCGTAGCGCACGGCCGGGCCGGTGTCGGCGGCCACCGACGGCCGGCCGGACGGCCCGGCCGGCGGG
>JBOHCO010001739.1:0-1655 GCA_050698895.1 Streptosporangiaceae bacterium | reverse complement strand
AGCGCGGCCAGCGCGGTCAGCTCGGGAAGCGCGGCCATCAAGGCACCGTGCTCGCGCTACTACGGGCAGCACCAGGTGACCGGCCTGCCCGCCCAGTTCGGCGTCACCTCATTCCCGACCGACGTCTGCGGCTACGCCGCGGGCCAGCTGCGCTCGGCCTACGGCGCGACCGCCCGGGCGGCCGGCCACGGCCAGCGCATCGCGCTGGTGGAACTCGGCCTGAGCCGGGACATGTTCCTGACCCTGCACGACTACGCCCGGGCCGGCCAGCTGCCAGTGCCGTCGCGCGCGCGGTACGCGCAGCGGTCGCTGGGCCGCGGCAACGCCTGCGGCGACCCGTTCGACGGCGAGGAGCAGATCGACGTCGAGGCGTCCTACGCCATGGCCCCGGCGGCCAGCCAGCTGGTGGTCGGCGGCGACAGCTGCAACGAGGGTGACTTCGGCCAGCAGGGGCTCATCGACGCCGACCTGGCCATCCTGGACGGCACCGGGCGCCGGCCGCTGGCCTCGGTGGTGTCCAACTCCTGGGAGACCGGCGGCGAGTCGCAGGCCGCCGCGCTGACCGGCATCGAGCACGCGTTCCTGGTCCGGGCGGCGGCCGAGGGGGTCGGCATGTACTTCTCGGCCGGCGACGGCTCCGGGGTCGAGGAGCCGTCCAGCGACCCGTTCGCGATCGCGGTGGGCGGCACCTCGCTGGGCATCGGCGCGAGCGGCCGCCGCCTGTTCGAGACCGGCTGGTCCAGCGGGATCTCGGTGGTCCAGCACGGCCGGTGGGTTCTCCAGGGCGAGAACGGGGCCAGCGGCGGCGGCCCGAGCCTGCTGTGGCACCAGCCGGCCGACCAGCGGCCAGTGGTCCCGGCCGCGCTGGCCCGGGCCGGCGCCGGGGACCAGCACGGGGGCCCGGTCCGCTCGGTGCCCGACCTCAGCGCCGACGCCGACCCGTTCACCGGGATGGCCACCGGGCTGCTGAGCTTCCCGGCCGGCCAGCCGCCGACGTACAGCCAGACCGACTTCGGCGGGACCAGCCTGGCCGCGCCGCTGGTGGCCGGGATGGTGACCGCCGCCCAGCAGGGCCAGCCCCGGCCGTTCGGGTTCCTCAGCCCGGTCATCTACCGGCTGGCCGGGACCCGGGCGCTCACCGACGCGCGGCCGCTGTCCGGGCTCAACCCGGTGGCCGACCGGGGCGTGTTCTGCGGCGTGCCCGACTGCCCGTTCCAGGTGCTGGTCACCAGCGACGACCAGAGCACCGGGCTGTTCGGCTACACCGGCCAGGTCACGCTGCGCGGCTACGACAACATGACCGGCGTCGGCACGCTCAGCGGGACCGCCTTCATCCGCGCGCTGCGGCGGCTGGCGGGCGGGGGCGGGTGATGCGGCGCAGCGCCGGGCCACCCGCATGAGCCTCACCCCTGCCGCTGCCGCCCGGACGCCGGTCCCGTTCCTCTGCATTAAGCTGGCTTGCCGTGAGCGAGGCGACGATCAGGCGGGCAGCCGGCGCGGACGCGGCGGCGCTGGCCGCGCTGCGCCGCGAGACGTCGCGGGAGCTGGACGGCGAGCACGGCGACCCGGGCTTCGAGGACCGCTTCGCGGCCTGGCTCGCCCGCGAGTCACCGCGCCGGATCATCTGGCTGGCCGAGGCCGGCGGCGGCCTGGTC
>JBOHCO010001738.1:0-5230 GCA_050698895.1 Streptosporangiaceae bacterium | reverse complement strand
GGCCAGTCGGAAGGATCGGCCCGGCGCTCGGGAGCGGCATAGGCCTCGGGCCCGGCCCAGCCCGCGGCCTCAGGCTCGCCGGCCCGGCCGGCATCGCCGTCGGGACCGGGCCGACCGGATGTCTCAGCCCGGCTCCCCTGACCGCCGTAAGTCCAGGCGTCCGGCCAGCTCGCGGGCTCAGGATCGCCCCCGTGCCCGGCCGGGGCCCCGGGCCACGGCTCCGCGGCGCTGCCCTGCAGCTCGGCGATCTGGCCCCGCAGCCAGGCCACCTCGGCGTCCCGTTCGGCGACCACCCGGGTGATGCGCTGGAGCGCCTCATCGGTGGCCGTGGCGCTGTACCCGAAGAACGCGGGCGGCGGCCGGAACGACGCCACGTCAGCGGCGGTGGCGAACGCCTCCGAGCGGGCCGCGCCGTCGGGACGGAACATCGCGAGCTCTCCGCCCCGGCCGACGGCCACGACGACGACCCCGGCCAGGATGGCCAGTGCGGCCAGGAGCAGAACCACGGGCATAGTAAGAATCGTGCCACGCCCGGCCGACATTCACCGAACCGGCGGACCGCCCGGCCCCCGGTGACCGACCGCAATCAGATCAGATCAGGTCGGGTTGGGTCAGCTCACGTCAGGTCGGGCCGGGCCGAGTAGTGCGTGACGGCATCTACCTGACTGTGCGCGTCCTTGATGATCTGCACGACCTCGTCCGGGTCGTCGGCGATCCGCAGCAGGCTCAGGTCCGCGCCGGCGACCTTCTGCTGCTCCAGCAGCGTGCCATTGATCCAGGACAGCAGCCCCGACCAGTAGTCGCTGCCGACCAGCACGATGGGGAACTTGGTGATCTTGCCGGTCTGGACCAGCGTGACGGCCTCGAACAGTTCGTCCAGGGTGCCGAACCCGCCCGGCAGGACCACGAACGCCTGGGAGTACTTGACGAACATGGTCTTGCGCACGAAGAAGTAGCGGAACTCCAGGCCCACGCCCACGTAGTCGTTCAGGCCCTGCTCGACCGGCAGCTCGATGCCCAGCCCGACCGAGACGCCGCCGACGCTCACGGCGCCCTTGTTGGCCGCCTCCATGATGCCGGGGCCGCCGCCGGTGATGATCGCGTAGCCGGCCTCGGCCAGCCCGGTCGCGATCTGCTCGGCGGCCCGGTACTCGGCCGACTCGCGCGCAGTGCGCGCCGAGCCGAACACCGCCACCCCCCGGCCCAGCTCGGCCAGCAGGCCGAAGCCCTCCACGAACTCGGCCTGGATGCGCAGCACCCGCCACGGGTCGGTGTGCACCCAGTCGCCGGACCCGCGCCAGTCCAGGAGCCGCTGGTCGGTAGTCGTGGCCGGGATGTGCTCCCCGCGCAGGGTGGCAGGCCCCTGGCGGCGCAGCCGACGGCGCGGCGGCTCAGCATTACTCATGACCATTGCCGTTCATGACCACTCATGACCACCTAACGTAGCGCCGCCAGTTCTGGGATCCGGTGGGCCGGGCGGCCGAGGCCAGTTACCTGCCTTAGGCGTTCACACCGTGGTCACGGAGGATCTCGTTCAGGGCCGCCTTGTCATGAACGCTGCCTTCCGGCAGCCGCTTCAGGACCAGGACGCAGGGCAGGCCGAACTCGCCGCCGGGGAACTGACGGGGCCGGGTGCCGCCGACCGCGACCGACCAGGCCGGCACCTCACCACGGGGCAGTTCCTCGCCGGTCTGCACGTCGATCACGTGCGAGCTCTGGGTCAGGATCGTGCCCGCCCCGAGCACCGCTCCCGTGCGCACCCGCGCCCCCTCCACGACCATGCACCGCGAGCTGATGAACGCGTCGTCCTCGATGACCACCGGCACCGCGTTCACGGGCTCGAGCACGCCGCCGATGCCGACCCCGCCGGCCAGGTGGACGTTCCTGCCGATCTGCGCGCCGGAGCCGACGGTGGCCCAGGTATCCACCATGGTGCCGGTGTCCACGTAAGCCCCGATGTTCACGAAAGACGGCATCAGCACCACGCCCGGCGCCACGTAGGCCCCCCAGCGCACGATCGACCCGGCGACCGCGCGGACGCCGTCCAGGTGCGAGGTCAGCGGCACCCGGTCGTGGTAGCGGAAGTCGCCGACCTGGGTGCGGACCATCGGCATGAGCCGGAACGCGAGCAGGATGGCCCGCTTGGCCCGCTCGTCGACAACGACCTCGCCGGTGCCGGGGTCTGGCCACGCCACCCGGGCCGCGCCGGTGTCCAGCGCGTCCACCGCCGCGGTCACCGTCTCGCGGGCGGCGGCGTCGTCGGGGGCCAGGTCAGCGCGGCGTTCCCACAGTTCATCGATCCGGGCTGACAAAGGCGAGCGCCGCGGGGCGACGGCGGAGGACGGTGACACGTTCATGCCGAGCGAGCCTAGCGGCAGGACCTCAGACTCATTGACCACAGCACGGCAAAGCCCTGGTGCGCCAATCCCCCAGGGCCCGCCGACGGGGAACAAAGCATCAGGCACAGCGGGTAGCTTCAGTCTGTGCCCAGCAGCCGCCAGCCGCGCCGTGGCGTCAAGCGCGCGACTCGGGCCACGATCGTGCTAGCGCTGTTGCTCACGGTGGGTGGCTACATCGCGCTGCGCCACTCCGTGCCGGTCCTCGAGCCGAGCTCCTGCGCGGCCGCGGCGTCGGGTCAGTCCATCCCGCTGGATGTCGGCCAGGCGGCCATCGCGGCCACCATCGCCGGGGTGGCGCAGCACCACGACCTGCCGCCGCGGGCGGTCACCGTCGCCTACGCGACGGCGCTCCAGGAGTCCAAGCTGACCAACCCGCGCTCGGGCGACCGCGACTCGGTCGGCGTGTTCCAGCAGCGGCCGTCCGAGGGCTGGGGCCCGGCCCGCAGCATCGAGAACCCGATCTACGCGACGACCCGGTTCTTCGGCGCGCTGACCCAGGTGCCCGGCTACCAGAACATGCCGGTCTACCAGGCGGCGCAGGCGGTCCAGCACAGCGCGGACGGCTACGCCTACAACCAGTACGCGTCGGTCGCGACCAAGATGACCAGGGCCTTCACCGGCCAGCTTCCGCACGGGGTCTGGTGCTGGTACAACAGCCCGCTGGGCCCGCGCCGGCTGACCGCGGCGGGCCAGGCGCTGACCCGGGCGTTCGGGCCGCTGCGGGTCGGGCGGATCGGGGACCCGCAGATCGGGGTCCGGGTGGCGCACCCGGCCGCCGGCTGGGCCGTGGCGGCCTGGCTGGTGTCGCACGCGGCCCCCTACGGGATCCGGACCGTGAGCTATCAGGGGTACGAATGGCTGACCAAGGACGGCTCCAGCGGGTGGACCCGGATCAAGGCCGGCCAGCGCGCTAAGACTCCCCCGGCCGTGGTGTTGTTCGGCTGATAACCTGCGATCCTCAAGGCCGGGGTGCAGCGCTGCAAACCCCAGTGCCGCGATCCCGCCTGAAGATGCGCTACGGGAAGACGCAATAATTGTGACCGTGCGGCCGCAGTGCGCACCGGCCAGTAGAAAGAGGAGTCCGACGTGACGTACATCATCGCGCAGCCTTGCGTCGATCTGCTCGACAAGGCGTGCATCGAGGAATGCCCGGTTGACTGCATCTACGAGGGCGAGCGGATGCTCTACATCCACCCGGACGAGTGCGTGGACTGCGGCGCCTGCGAGCCTGTCTGCCCGGTTGAGGCGATCTTCTACGAGGATGACGTGCCCGACCAGTGGAAGGACTACTACAAGGCCAACGTCGAGTTCTTCAGCGAGCTCGGCTCGCCGGGCGGGGCCTCCAAGACCGGCAAGATCCACTCCGACCACCCGATCGTGGCCGCGCTGCCGCCGCAGGCGGCGGAACACTGACCGCAGGAGTACCCGTCCGGCCCACGCTGGCCGGGCGGCTTCCGCAGTTTCCCTGGGACGCCCTGGCCGGGGCCGCGCAGCGTGCCCGCGCCCACCCCGACGGCATCGTTGACCTGTCCATCGGCACCCCCGTCGACTCGGTGCCCGACCTGGTGCAGGCGGCGCTGGCCGCGGCGGCCAACTCGCCGGGCTACCCGGCCACCCACGGCACGCCCGCGCTGCGCGAGGCGGCGGCGGGCTGGCTGGCCCGGCGGCACGCGGTCACGGTCAGCCCGGACGCGATCCTGCCCGTGATCGGCACCAAGGAGCTGGTGGCCTCGTTGCCGACCCAGCTCGGCTGCGGACCGGGCGACGTGGTGGTCCACCCCGGCCTGGCCTATCCCACCTATGACCTTGGCGCGCGGCTGGCCGGAGCCCGGCCGGAGCGGGCCGATGACTTCTCCGGCGCCGGACCGCTCGGCTCCGGTCCCCGAGGCTCCGGTCCGCTCGGCTCCGGTCCTGAGCCGGTGCGGCTGGTCTGGCTCAACTCGCCGTCCAACCCGACCGGGGCGGTGCTGCCCGACGAGCGGCTGCGCCAGGCCATCGGCTGGGCGCGCGACCACGGGGCCGTGGTGGCCTCGGACGAGTGCTACCTCGAGCTGGGCTGGGAGGCCGAGCCGCGGTCGGTGCTGCACTCCGAGGTCTGCGGCGGCTCGCACCACGGGCTGCTGGCCGTGCATTCCCTGTCTAAGCGGTCCAACCTGGCCGGCTACCGGGCCGGCTTCGTGACCGGCGACCCGGCGCTGGTGGCCGAGCTGCTGGAGATCCGCAAGCACGCGGGCCTGCTGATGCCGGGGCCCGTGCAGGCGGCCATGACCGCGGCGCTGAACGACGACCGCCACGCCGAGGAGCAGCGAGCCCGGTACGCGGCCCGGCGCGCGCGACTGCGCCCGGCGCTGGAGGCGGCCGGCTGGCAGGTCGACGAGTCGGTGGCCGGGCTCTATCTGTGGGCCGCGCACGCGAACTACGACGGACGCAAGAGCGTTGAGGTGCTGTCCGAGGCCGGCATCCTGGTCGCGCCCGGCCCCATCTACGGTCCCGCGGGCGAGCGGCACATCCGGGCCGCGCTGACCGCGACCGACGAGCGCATCGACGCCGCCGTGCGGCGGCTGGCCGCGCTGGCCTGACTGCGCTGGCCTGACCGCGCTGGCCTGACTGCGCTGGCCTGACTCAGCTGCCGCCGCAGCGCCAGTACTCGCCGTCCCTGCGGTCCAGCAGATCCTCGTCGATCAGGTACCGGCGCAGCGCCGCGTAGTCGGGATACATCTGGCGCAGGAACAGGCTGACCGTCCGCTCCGAGTAGTGCACGCCCGGCTCGAACGCCAGCGCCACCTCGTTGAGCAGCAGCCGGCGCCGCTCCCGCCTGGCCGGCATGGCCG
>JBOHCO010001737.1:0-1628 GCA_050698895.1 Streptosporangiaceae bacterium | reverse complement strand
CTTGCAGCAGGAGGCGAAGCGGGTCACCGGCGAGAACAACCGCCTGATCAAGCAGAACAACACGCTCAAGCAGCAGATCAGCGCGGACCAGACCTTCGCCGGGGCCTCGGCCAGCCGGCTGCTCGGCCACCTGCTGACCGGGCAGAGCGTGGTGCTGGTCGCCGCGCCCGGCGCCAGCAGCCAGGTGATCAGCGGCGTGACCGCGGCGATCAAGCAGGCCGACGGCACGGTCACCGGCCAGCTGACATTCCAGTCGCAGTTCTTCAGCGCCGGCGCGAGCACCGAGCAGAACCTCCTCCAGGTCGCCCAGGCCCAGGCCCCCGACGCCGGGGTGGCCCTGCCCAGCCAGCCCGTCGCCGGCCCGGTGGGCGGCCAGCAGGAGGCCGCGCAGGTCATCGCTGCCGCGCTGGTGGCCAAGAACGGCGTCGGCCTGACCTCGGCGCAGAGCCAGGCGGTGCTCAGCGGCTTCGGGCAGCAGGGGTACCTGACCATCAGCACGCCCACTGACTCCAGCCCCAAGACCTTGCCGGCCGCGACCATGGCCATCGTGGTGGTCCCGGCGACGCCACCGACCAGCAACGATTCCAGCCCGGCCAACCTGGCCCTGATCGCCGTGGCGGAGCAGCTGCAGGCCGCCAGCCGCCGGACCGTGCTGGCCGGGTCGCTGACCGGGTCGGGCCCGGGCAGCGCGATCGACGCCGTGGTCTCCGGTGCGGGCAGGGTGACCACGGTCGACAACGCCGACCAGACCAGCGGCCAGATCATCACCGTGCAGGCCCTTTACAAGCTGATGACCGGGCACGCGCCGGCCAGCTACGGTGTGGGTCCTGGCGCGGCCCCGAGCCCGGCGCCCACCCCGTCGTCGAGCCCGACCACCTCGTCGAGCCCGACCACCACCACCAAGCACTCGGGCAAGAAGAGCTCCAGCAGCAAGCCCGACCCCCACCACTCGAGAAAGACAACATGAGCCGACTTCCGATCCGCCCCGCGGCGCTGGCCGCGGCGGCCGCGGGGCTGTCTTATGCCGCGCTCCGGCAGCGCCCCCCCGGCGGCGACGCCACCTGGTCCCGGACCAACCACCGCGGCGAGCCGGTCACGCTGCTGGAAGGGCCCGCGGTGGCCATCGGGGGCATGGCCGGAGCGCTGGCGGCCCGCGGCCTGGCCGGGCGGGAACGCGCGGCCATGCTGGTGGCCGGGTCCGCCGCCGCGGCCCTGGGCGGGTATGACGACCTGGCCGGCAAGGGGTCCAGCCGCGGGTTCCGCGGCCACCTGGGCGCGCTCCGCCGCGGCGAGCTGACCACCGGGGCAGTCAAGCTGGCCGGGATCGGCGCGGCGGGCCTGGCCGCCAGCGCCCTGCTCGGCCCGGACGGCGGTGACCGCCAGGACGGCGAGGGCGGCGGGCGGCGGGCGCTGGCCGCGGCCGACTTCGCGATCAACGCGGGCCTGGTGGCGGGCGGCGCGAACCTGCTGAACCTGTTTGACCTGAGGCCCGGCCGGGCGATCAAGGTCGCGCTGGGCACCGGCGGCGTGCTCGCCGCGACCTCGGAGCGCGGTGGCACGGCGGTGGCCGCCCCGCTCGGCGCGGCCGCCGCGCTGCTAGCCGAGGACCTCGGCGAGCGGGCCATGCT
>JBOHCO010001736.1:0-2604 GCA_050698895.1 Streptosporangiaceae bacterium | reverse complement strand
CGTCTGGGCATCGCTGTGGCCCGACCGCCCCGGTGATCAGGTCCGGTTCGACATCGAGGACGAGCGCCTTACCTGGACGCTGATGGGTGAGGCCTCGGCGGAGGATGAGCCGCGCCTTGATCAGCTGCGGTACCGCCTCAACGTCATCATCAACGCTGACCTGCGCTACACATTCGGCTAACCGACAAGCGCATCCGCTCCTGCCGCACAGGGCGCGTCACGTCGGGCGGGATCCGGCCACCAGGGCCTGGATGCTCGCTGGTCGCGCCATAGATCGGGCACCTGGGCCAGCGATCGCCTCCACGTCCGTCACACCGCAAAGGCGGCGGTCGGCATCAGGCCCCACGTCGGTAGATGCCGTCACGCTGCGTGACGAGAAGAATCGGGGGAACGCTCACCGAGCCGCCGTTAAGCGTGCATATCATGATCTGCTGGTGTCCGGTTAGCCGGGCATGTGAATGGTTTATCTGCGCTTCGCGCGCGATCGAGTCGGCCCGCCGCGCACCGGCCGGTCAACTGCCGGCCGCCGCTGTAGATGGCCGGCTCCTGGGCGAGCGGCCCGCGGCTCCGGCGGGCCGTTGCCGGCGATGCCAGGCAGCCATCCGGTCCCGCGGCCACAGCGCCACAAGCGCGGTCAGCCGGGTAGCAGGCCAGGGATGCTCAGGCAAATCCCGGAGCAAGATCGAAGAACACCCGGTAGTCGTCTATCGGGCCGGTGCGGTCCACATGGCAGATGCTCACCACTGGCACAGTCGCTGCTTCCCCGTCCAGCCGGCCATAGGTCACCGCAGCCTCGGTGATGTAGTCGCTCCCTGCCACGGTTGAAGTGGAACAGGAACGGCTGCAGGCGAGGCAGGGCAGTCATAAGGGGCGGTGACCTTGGCACATCATCCCGGCCCAGGGCGCGGCGGCCCTTGCCAGGCCGATGGCTGGCCGTGCCCTGGACGCGCAGGCGAGAAGGCGGGCGTCCCGGCATGGGCTCGCCGTGTCGGTGGTGGGGCCCGCGAACACCCGCGGTGGCCAGGCGCTGTAGCGAGGGGCCAGCGGTCAGCAGTAGCGCGGCACCGGTAGGTCGTTCTTGGTGCGGGCCGCGCTTCGCGGTCGCGGATCATCCCCTCGAGCCGAACCGGTGAGGGAGAACGGGCAATGACGACCCAGCAGCAAGCAGACGGAAGACGGCGCCAGGCCCAGCCGCCAGCCTGCCCCCGGCCGGGCGGCCCTTTGCGAGCTGCCCTGGCGCGCATGGCTTCAGTGCCATGCCTGCGCCTTGACGGCGACAAGGCGCCGCAGACGCCCAGGGTTTGGATGGCTTTGCTGGGGCTGGCCACGAACTGCCGCCGGCCGTAGGACATTAGTTGCCCGGCGGGCGTTACCTTCCGGGCCGCCCAGGCCTCTCTATAGTGCCGCCGTCATGGGTACGGCGGCATGAAGGGACGGAGCCGGTGGCAGGAGACCAGGGTGCTGCTCGGTGACGGCGCGCGCTCATCGGTGGCTTGAGAGAAGCTGGAGCGCGTGAATCCGGCCGAAATCGGCGCGTTCTACGAGCGGGAGATGCCACGGCTTGTCCTGTTCGTGACGATGAGCACCGGCCTGGACATCCACGCGGCGGCCGACGTCGCCCAGAGCGCGTTCGAGAAGGCGCTGCCGAGGTGGCCCACGCTCCGTAACCCGCGGGCGTGGCTGTGCCGGGTCGCCCGCCACGAGGCGCTCGCCCGGCACGAGGCGGTGCGCCGGGAGGTTCCGGTCGACGTGGTTCCCGACTGGCCGGACCAACTGCCGACCGCCCTGGCCGCGGAATTGCGGGCGGAGCAGCGGGAGGTCATGGCCCACCTGCGAGGCCTCCCGCAGAAGCAGCGGCAGGTCATGACGTGGACGCTGGCCGGGTTCGGTGACGCCGAGATCGCCGATGCCCTCGGACTGTCCACGGACGCGGTGAAGCAGAGCCGGTATTACGCCAGGCGGAACCTCGCGAAACGGCTCGGGCTGACGGGAAGGGGCTCGCGATGAGGTGGAGGTTGCGGGGCAGGCGCGGTCCCGGCGACGGCGCCAACGCCGAACTGGATGCCAGGCTGTCCGAGACCTGGGAGGCCGCCGCCGCGGCCGTCGCGGAGATGCTCGATCTCCCGGCGGGCAAGGAGGCATTGCTGGCCGGCCCCGGGCTGTTGCGGGAAGAGACCGTCGAACGACCCCTGCGACAGCGACCCCGACGGGCTGGAGATGCCTAGCGCCAGGGCTGGCGAAAGTGGAGCCAGCTGAAGAACACAGGAAGGCAAGGGCGATGATCGACACACTGATCCGGCCGGCTTCCCCGAACGGGGCGACCGATGGCCAGGCTTCGACTGCGGTCGGCGGGGGCGCCCGTCCGGGCTCGCCCGGCATGCGACGTCGGCCCGGGGGGCGGCTGTGGGCACTCCTGCACGCTCAGGCTCTGCTCAGCGGCCCGGCCATGGACGTGGCCGGCATCGAAGATGACTGGCGGCGTATGGCTGGCCGGCGGGCAAGGTGACCCGTGGCTGCCTAGAGGCCGTGCTCATCCAGCGTGTCCTGGACGAGCCGGGCTTCTGGTGTCCCGATGCGCTGATAGATAGCGAGCGCCTCGCGCAG
>JBOHCO010001735.1:0-1974 GCA_050698895.1 Streptosporangiaceae bacterium | reverse complement strand
TGATGGCGGGGGCGCTGGGCGAGGGCGGGTGCACGGCGCCTGCCTCGGCCTACAGCGACTACGAGAACTCGGTGGGCACGGGGCAGATGCACCTGTGGTTCGCTCGGCCTGGACGGGGCTGGACGGGGCTGGACGGGCTGACGCTGGGCCGGCCTGCGGAGTTGCGGGCGGCCGGATCGGGTACTGCGGCCAGGCCGGAATGAGTGGCTCATGATCCCGGTAATCCGTCCGCGCTATGCGCTGAGGAAGTTCCGCGATCACGGCGGCATCATCATGCCCGCGCCGGCCGGCGGGTCCGCGGCCGGCGGGTCGGCCGATGAGCTCAGCCGATGAGCTCAGCCGATGAGCTCAGCCGATGAGCTCAGCCCGCGATCTCGGCTACCCGAGCGACCAGCCGGCGGCAGAAGGGGCCGAGCTCACGGGCGTCGTCGAGGTACATCGACGGCTTGAAGCAGATGGTGCCGAACCCAGCCTCCAGCTGGCCCCGCAGATCGCTCAGCGCCTCCTCCAGGCCGGCGACGGCGTCGGGCGCGGGGAACCGGCCGCGCAGGCCGCCGACCATCTCCAGGGCGGCCGGGTCGCGGCCGGCCGAGCGCAGCCCGGCGCGGAGCGCGTCCAGGTCGGCCGGGGACGGGGGGCCGAGCGGGTTGAAGCCGCTCCCCCAGCGGACCAGGCGGCGGAGCAGCCGGGGGTGCATCCGCTCGCCGCCGAACCACAGCGGCGGCCCCTCGGGCCGGTACGGGCGCGGCTCGACCCAGACGTCGTCAAACGACCAGAACTGGCCGCGGTAGCTCACCGGGCCCGGCGCCCAGCACTGGCTCAGGATCTCCAGCTGCTCGTCGAGCAGGGCGCCGCGCTGGCCGAACGGCACGCCGAGGGCGGCGTACTCGTCCGCGTGCCAGCTCACGGTCGGCAGCACGACCAGCCGTCCCTCGGACAGCAGGTCGAGGGTGCCGAGCTCCTTGGCCAGCAGCAGCGGGTGCCGCAGCGGCGCGATGATCGCGCCGGCGACGAGCCGCAGCTGCCCGGTCGCGGCCGCGATGGCGGACAGCAGCACGATCGAGGCGGGCCAGGGCATGTCGGGGGGCTGGTTGCCGGGGACGGCGTACTCGCGCGGGTTGGCCATCACGCCATGGGCGCCGGCCGCCGGGCCGAGCACGACGTGCTCGCTGAGCATGACGCCGTCGATGCCGGCCTGCTCGGCCTCGGCCGCGATGCGGACCAGCGCCCGCAGGTCGCGGGGCGAGGTCATGGTCCAGTTCTCGCTCAGCACGAGCAGCAGCCTGGGTGGCACGTGACCCCTTCGCGTCAGCGGGCCGGCCGGGCCGGGACGGCCGTGCTGGCCGGGCTCGGCGGGCCCTGCTCCAGGTGGCGGACGATGGCCCGCAGGGACTGGGCCAGGGCCAGCTTCTCGTCGTCGCCGAGTGTGGCGGTGACGAACTGCTCGGCCCGGTTGAACTCGGGAAACAGGTTGTCCATCAGCTCCGAGCCCTGGTCGGTCAGGGTCAGCAGCACTCGCCGGCCGTCGCCGGGATGGACCCGGCGGGCCAGCAGCCCGCGGCGCTGGAGGGTGGCCGCGACCCCGGTCAGCGTGCCCTTGGAAATGCCCGCCTCGGCGGCCACGTGGCGGGTCTCGATCTCCTGCCAGATCCAGACCACCCACAGCACGACCCAGGCGGTCCAGGTCAGGTCGTAGGGCTGCAGGACGGTCCGCTCGAAGTTGTTCCTGACCGCGCCGGCGGCCCGGTAGATGTTGCTGACCGCGGCCATGGCCGGGACATCCACGGACAGACCGCGCAGCCGCTCGGCGACCGCGCTCTCGGTCTCCGCGAGCGTGTGCTGCCCGTCGCCGTCAACCGCGGCGGCCGCGTAGCGATTCAGCGGCTGCCCGGAATCCCGCCGCGGCTGGGTCACGACCCCGCCATCGCCGCCGCCGCGACGAACAGCAACGACGCTGGCCTCAGGTCCGTCATG
>JBOHCO010001734.1:0-1470 GCA_050698895.1 Streptosporangiaceae bacterium | reverse complement strand
CAGCACCTCGAAGCCCTCGGCTACAAGGTCACCCTCCAGCCCGCCGCCTAACGTCACTGAAACCCAACCCGAATCCCGGCTTCGCCGGGAGCTGTCGCCCGCCCACTGACGTTTATTTTCCCGTTAGGGCGCGCCTCACATACCCTTGCGGTTTCCGCCCGATCCGTCCCAGGATGACGGCATGCGGATCTGGCCGCGCCGCCGGCGGACGACGCCCCGCAGGCGCCTGCGGGAGCGGCGCTGGGCTCAGGTCACGGCCGTGCTGCTGGCGCTGTTCCTGGCCTGGTTCGGCTGGTCGTTCGGCAACGCCCTGTCCCAGCCCGGCGGCGGCACGATGTCCGAGCGGGTCGCCGAGTGGGCCCGCGGCCACTACCTCGGCCCGCTGGTCACCCTGGCCGAGTCGCTGTCCTACAAGGCGCCCAAGGTCGGCGGCAAGCCCTCGTTCTCGCTGACCGGCCCCAGCCAGGTACCCGCGGACACGCCCAGCGGCGGCCCGGCCCGCCACCAGGCCCGGCCCGGCTTGGAGGTGCCGCGGCGGCTGGCCTCGCCGGCCGGCCGGCCGCTGCGCGGCGAGGGCCAGTGGCGGGTGCTGTACGAGGTCGGCGGCGTGCCCGCGGTGTACGCCACCTACCTGCGGCCCGACCGCATTCACACCTCGTACGTGAGCGCCATCGTGTCGATGAACCCGCACCTGCTCCGGTTCGAGCTGCGGCCGGGGGTGGAGGACCCGGGACCGGGCAGTTACGGCGGCGTCCAGGCGGTCATCGGGCCCGGTCACCGCCGTGGCCTGGCGGCCACGTTCAACGGCGGGTTCAAGATCGCCTCGGCGGGCGGCGGCTTCTGGCTCAACGGCACCCAGCGCGGGCCGCTGGTCAAGGGCGCCGCGTCGATGGTCTATTACCGCGACGGCGGCCTGCGCATCGGGGCCTGGGGCCGGGACGGCCTGCACCTGGCCCGTGACGTGGAGGGCGTCCGGCAGAACCTGAAGCCGATCATCGAGAACGGCCGGATCCCGGCGGACATCGACCAGAACACCGAGAGCAACTGGGGCGCCACCATCGGCGGCGCCTACTACGTCTGGCGGTCGGGGGTCGGGATCACCAGCGACGGGCGGATCATCTTCGCCTACGGCCCGGCCCTGGACGCCCAGACCCTGGCCGGGCTGCTCAAGCGGGCCGGCTGCGTGACAGCCATGGAGCTGGACATCAACCCGGACTGGACCGACTTCATGTACTACAAGCCCGGCCATCACCCGGACGATCCGACGCCGGCAGCGCTGCTGCCCGACGAGGTGCAGCCGGCCGCGCGCTACTACTACCTCACCAACCGCGACTTCACCGCGGTGTTCGCCCGGTGACCCGCTCTCGCCTGACCGCCCTGCTGCTCGCGGTCGCGCTGGCGGCCGGATTGCCGGCGGTCAGCGGCACCTGGCCGGCCAGGGCGGCGGCCCGGCCGGCCGCGGGGCCGGCC
>JBOHCO010001733.1:0-5992 GCA_050698895.1 Streptosporangiaceae bacterium | reverse complement strand
TTCCTTCTCGTCTTTGCGGGCCGGGCGGATCAGCGTCAGGCCCAGGTCCGGGCCGGCGAAGAACGCCTCGGTTTCCGCGCCGGACAGGCCCTTGTCCGTGACCACGGCGGTGCCCGGCGCCGGGCGGCTCGCCGGCTGGCGCTCCAGCATCTGCCGGGCCTGCTCGCGTTCGCCGAAGAGCTTGGGGCTGGCCAGGCAGAACCCGGTCACGGTCCCGTCGCAGGTGCACATCAGCAGCAGCTTGCTGCCCCAGTACCAGCGGGAATGGCTGGCGCAGTACCCGTAGCCGGCCCACCCGAACAGGTCAGAGCGCTTCGCGGTGATGACCGAGTGCCCGCACGGGACGGGCGTGGCGTCCATCAGCCGCAGCATCTCCGAGCTGCCCGGCGTCTCATCGGCCAGCCACCGCAGCGCGGCCTCCATCAGCGGCGCGGCGGCCTTGACCCGGTCGTTGTACCCGGACTGGCCCAGCAGCCGGGGGAACAGGCGGCCGACGCGGGACGCTGCGGCGCGCAGCCAGTGCAGCTCGTCGTCATAGCGCAGCAGTACCTGCGCGACCGCCAGGCAGGCCAGCTCGGCGCCGGTGACCTCCGGCGGCCTGCCCGGCCCGCGGCGGGCGAAGCCGCGCGAGGGGATGATGCGGTCGGTCAGTTCCACGTAAAGTGCGGTCAGGAGAGTGTCCAGGTCGGCGATCATGACGGGCTCCAGGGTCCGGACGTGTGTGAATACGCCGACTCTGGACACTCTTCACTTAACAGTCACGGACCTCTCGCGGCGTGTCGCCGGCCGGGGCTCTCACCAGCCAAGAATTACCGGTTAACGATCTAGTGGGCCTGGCTGATCACGAACCCCTCGCGCGAGCCGCGCGGGACGCTGGGCCACAGATAGCCTCCGCCGACGCACCGGCCGACGGCGGGACAGGCCACGGAGGTCACCAGGACCGGCCCGTCGGCGCTGGTCGGGGTGCTGAGCTTGCGCGCCGCCCGCCAGGCGCCGCCGATCTGGCTGGCCACGAGCGCCTGGCCGGGGCCCGAGCCGTCCGGGTTGTAACTCGACGTGCTGTAGGCCGCGGCGGCCACGCAGCGGCCCGGCGCGGTGCACGCCACGGCGGTCACGATGGCGTACCCGTTCTTGCTCAGCGCCCCGAGGCCGGGGATCCGCTGCGCGCTGCCCCAGGTGCCACGGCGCTGGCTGACTACCCAGGGCGTCGCGAACTCCTGGGTGCTCGACCCCTCCTCGACGCTCTTCACCTGGTAGCCGCCGGCCGTGCACTGCCCGGCCGCGGCGCACGACACCTGCGTGAACACCGAATGCGTGGACTCCGCATCGCCGCCCTTGAGCAGGGCCGCCAGGTCGGGGATCGCCCGCACGTGGCCCCAGGTGCCGCGGACCTGGCCGGCCGTCACGGCCGCCCCGGTCTTGGGGAGGACTCCCCCGGCGCTGCAGTTGCCCGCCGAGGCGCAGGACACCGAGCTGATGCTGGCCTTGCGGCCGCGCGGCCCGATGAGCGTCTTCGGGGCCCGCCAGGCTCCCTTGACCTGGCTGACCACGATGCCCCCGACGGCGGCGCAGTTGCCGGCCGACGGGCACGACACGGCGGTGATCCCGCCGCTGCCGGTGACCGGCCGCGCGTGGCCCCAGGTCCCCTTGACCTGGCTGGCCACGAAGCCGCTGGCCGTGCAGCAGCCGGAGCCGTGGGGCACGCCGTAGGACCCGCCGGCGGTGCAGTTGCCGGCCGAGGCGCACGACACCGACGCAAGTGCGGCGTCCGCGCCGGTGTTCAGGGCGGCCAGGCCCGGCACCTCGATGGCCTGGCCCCAGGTGCCCTTCACCTGGCTGACCGCGAACGCCGAGGTCTTCGCGATGCTGCTGCCCGGATAGAACCCGAACGTGTAGTACCCGACCGCCGTGCAGTTGCCCGCGGAGGGGCACGACACCGACGTGACCGCGGCCTTCCCGTCCGGGCCCAGGGCGCTCAGGCCGGGCACCTCGATGGCCTGGCGCCAGGTGCCGTGGACCTCGCTGGCCACGAACGGCCGGGACAGGCAGCAGCTGGTGCCGAACTCATAGAGCCCGCCGGCGCTGCAGTTGCCGGCCGAGGCGCACGACACCGAGTTGACCACCGTGTCGTCGCTCCCGGCCAGGGCGGCCAGGCCCGGCACCGGCTCCGACTGGCCCCACGCGGAGGTGGGCGCGACCTTCGCGTGCGCAGGCCCCGCGACAGCGGCCACCGGGCTCATCATGAGCAGCGCCGAGGTTGCCACCGCGATGACCAGGGCCAGAAGCCTCACCGTTGCCTCCCGCTTGCCGAGCGTCAGGAACAGGCTACGTCCGCGCTCCCGGCCTGGCCGTTCATCCGAGACCATCCGCGCCGGCGCCGGCCAGCCGCCCGACCGCGAGGGCCGTGGCGGCGCCGATGGCCGCGTTGATCTCGTGCTCCCGGTCCCACTGCCGGTCGGCGCGGGTGAACACCGCGGCGGCGTAGCGCCGGCCGTCCGGCATGGTGATGACGCCCGCCTCGTTGCGGATCAGGCCGAGCAGGGTGCCGCTCTTGGCCGCGACCTGGACGCCGTGCCGCGGGAACCCCAGGGCCAGCCGCTGCCGGGTCACCTGCCGGGCCATGGCCTGCCGGACCGGGGCGCACGCGTCGGCCGGCCCCGCCTCGTCCAGCCAGATCAGCCGCAGCAGCGTCGCGGTCTCGCGCGGGGTGCTGCGGATGGACTGGGCCGGGTCCAGCGCGCCGGAGCGCAGCATGAGCTGCTGTACCCGCTGCTCCTCCCCGGCCGCCATCCCGGCCCCGGCCCGCTCCAGCTCGGCCCAGCCGCCGAACCCCGCGTCCCGGCCGATCACGTCCAGCTCGTCCCGCAGCGGGAACGGGATGATCGTCCGCGGCAGCCCGAGCCCGGCCAGGGTGGCGTGCAGGCGGTCCAGGCCCACCCGGTCGACCAGCACGTCGGTGGCGGCGTTGTCGCTGACCGTCAGCATCATCGTCACCAGGTCGCGGACGGACAGCTCGGCCTCGTCGGCGAAGACCGACAGGCCGGTCGGCCCCGGCGTGCGGCCCCGCGGCCCGACCCGGAGCCGCTCCCGCGGGTCCAGCCGTCCCGCGCTGGCCTGCCGGAACACCTCCAGGGCCACGGCCACCTTGAACACCGAGGCGGTCACGACCAGCTCGTCCGCGCCGCAGGCCACCTCGCCGTCGCCGTCGACCTCCCGGACGCACAGCCAGCCCCGGCAGCCCGCCCGGGCGAACAGCTCCGTGAGCGCCGCGCCGGCCACGGCTAGCTCACCGTCAGGTCGGTGAACTGGACCGCGGCGTAGCTGGATTCGATGCCCGCCAGCCCGGACCCGTAGGAGGAGCTCGTTACCGAGGCGACAGCGTGCCCGTCGACGCTGGCGGTGATGCGCCGACCGCTCAGCCGCAGCGCGATGGCGGGCCAGGTGCCCGGCTGGATGCCCGCCACGCGGCCCGAGGCCAGCACCCGCGCCGGGCCGTCGAAGCGGTTGCGGGCCAGCCGCCAGCTGCCGTCGCCATGCAGGTCGAACTGGTACCCGTCGAACTGGACCGGGTCGCCGCCCTGGTGGCTGAACCGGCCGATCAGCCCGGCCGAGGCCGTCGCCGTCGGCAGCAGCACCCGGGCCGACACCGTGTAGCCGGCCCAGCCCGGCGCCCCGGTGAGGGCGTAGGGCGACGGCGGGTCCGCCGTCATGGCCGGCGACCAGAAGACCGGCTTGCTGGTGGTCTGCTGCTGGATGCACTGACCCGCCTGGCCGCCCTGGCACGGCTGGTAGGCGAACGCGCCCTCCTGGGTGGCCAGGCCCCACGGCTCGTTGCTGGCATCCGGCGTGGCCCGGTACGGCAGGCGCATCGGCGCGGCGGCCGGCGCCCGGCCGCTGAGCCGGGACTGGCCGCTGGTGGAGGTGAAGGTGACGGCGTAGTCCGGCTGGATGGTGTACGAGAACGTGCCGCGCGACGGGTGCAGGTCCGGGCGGTGCACGAACCAGGTCGACGGCCGGGACGAGTCCAGGTTCGTCGACCAGACCCGGACCGTGCCGTCCCGCAGCCCGCCGGCCAGGTGCACGGTGATCCGCTCGGGCCCAGCGCGCTGGTCGGCGCGACGGCCGGCGTTCTCCGTGACCAGGCTCCAGTCGCTGTGATCCGGCGACTCGTAGGCCGCGTAGGTGCCTGAGTTCCCGAGGTAGCCGCTGGCCCCGTTCACGTGCCGCCAGCCCGGCTCGGTGAACTGCGTGGTCTGAGCGATGGCCCAGGTGACCGGGCTGACGGTGTAGTGACCGGCCTGGGGCTCACTGGCGTCGACCAGCCCGTGGCCGGCGTACAGCAGGCCCGGCGGCATGGCCGTGATCATCGGCCACTGCACGTACCCGGTGATGCCCGCCTGGATGAACCCGGCGTTGACCGACCGGGCCAGGTCGGCCGGCGCGGTCGGGCCGTGCATCGCGCCCAGCTCGCTCTCCCACAGCGGCAGGCCCAGCCGCCGGGCCGCCCGGGTCGACTCGCAGTGAAAGCCCCGGGTCGGGCCGCCGCAGGTGTCGTGCGCGGCGAGGACGCCCAGCGCGGCCCTGAAGGCCGGGTGCGTCGCGGCCACCTTGGCCACGTACCAGGTCTGCGCCGGGTCGTACACCCGCCGGCCATGGGCGACGGTCCGGTCCGAGAAGCTGTCGGCGGCCATCAGCCTGACGTAGCGGTAGCCGTCCGCGTTCAGCGTCCGCCGCAGCTGCTCGAACCAGCCCATCCGGAACCCGCGCTCGTTCCAGCCGCCGAGGTAGCTGATCCGCAGCCCGTGTGACCGGGCGCAGTTCAGCCAGTCGATGACGTAGCCGCTGTCGGCGGAGTCCCAGACCGAGCCCACCCAGCCCGGCGCTGACCACTGCAGCCCGGCCAGCAGGATGTGCGGGTCACGGGCCACCGCCTGCTCGGCCAGCCACCACTCGTAGCCGGACTGGCAGTCGATCTGGCCCCGGCTGTGCTCCACCGAGGGCAGCGCGCCGTCCGCCTCCCCAGAGTCGCCGCCGATCTCCAGCTTCAGGATCTGGAGGTCGGCGCCGCCGGGGCCGAACAGGTAGTCCAGTATCCGGGTCCGCTGCGGCGCCGGGTAGTCGATCAGCAGCCGGCCCATGGCCCCGCCGGCGTCGGCCGCGCCCAGACCGTCAAAGACCGGCCCCCCGCGCGGGCCGTTAATCGTGATGCGGGTGCCCGCGCCCGGGCCAGCCGCCTGAGCGCCGCCGGCCCGCACCGCGGCCGCCGGCCACAGCAGCGCGGCACAGCAGGCGGCACAGCAGGCCAGGGCCGCCCATGTCCTGGGGCCGCGCCGGATTACATTCCACCGCATATCGCCGCCAACACTACGGGAGCCGGCCCGGCCGTACCGGTAGAAAGGCGGCCGGGCCGAGCCCCGGCCTCCGGCCGGGCCGGACGCCGGGGCCGCGATGACGGCGGGGCTGCGCGGTATCCCGCGCGGTATCCCGCGCGGCCCCGGCGGGTCCTGGCGCCCGGCCGTCAGGCGGCTAGCTGCCGGTGCACTCCGGGCTGGCCTGGACCAGGCTCAGCGTGAGGTCGGCCGGCCCCGGGGAGCGGTGGAAGCCGGTGGCGATCAGGGCGCCGGATCCGGACGGGAGCTTGCCCGGGTGAATGATCAGGAGGCGGCTGTGCCGGTGCGGCCGGACCGTGAACACGCTGCGCAGCAGCTGCTGACGCTGGCTCTGGGTGCCGCCGCCCGCGAGGCCATGGCAGGCCGGGTTCCCGTGGCCGTCGAAGGTGACGCTGGCCGGGACGCCGTCGGCGCGGAGCCGGCTCTGCAGCCCGGCCGGGTCGCGCAGGTCACGAACGGTGACCTTGATGCTGCCGTCGTGCTGGCGGGTCACCATCCAGGCCGCGAGCTGGGCCTGGGACGGGCCGCCGGAATGGCTGGCCGGCTGGCCGCCGGGCAGGGCCAGGCCGACCGCGAGCGCCGCCGCGCCCGCGGTGCCGACG
>JBOHCO010001732.1:0-4922 GCA_050698895.1 Streptosporangiaceae bacterium | reverse complement strand
AGCCAACTCGCGCCGGGCCCGGGCCGCTTGCCAGGGAGTCACTGCCAGCGGAGTTGGATGCTGGCGTGGACCTGAGCCGATAGCCCGTTGGCGATCACATCAATCCAGGTGATATCGCGGGGCAGCGGAGGCACGACCTCCAGCCACCACAAAACATCGCCGCACTTCCCCAACATTGCTACGCCGTCCGTGCGCGTCGCGTGCCAGTGGCCGCCGCTGTCGCGTATCCATATGACCGGCGGGGGCCTGACGCCGCTGGCGTATGCCCAGTCATCCCCGGTCGTGACTCCGTTCGCCAGGATGTGCAAGATGGTGCCGCGCTCGCCATGGTGCACGCCCAGGATCGCGACCCGGACACCATCGAACTCGGGGAGCTCTGCCACCGCCGCGGCCAGGCTCCCGGGCCGCGGAGCCGGGCGCAGCTCGCCATGGTGATAGTCGCTCAGCATGCCGCGCCACGGTTCGGGCAGTTCGCCGGAGGCCGGCGCGGTAATGCCATGGCCGCTGATACCTAGTTCAGCGCACAGCACGGCGAGCTGACCGGGGGCAGGGCTGGCAGGAGACAGCGCCCCGGCCGCCTGCAGCGCGGCAACGATGTCACCGAGCTCGGCGGGCGGATGCGGGAGCAACTCCAGATGGACGGCAGTGGCTAGCCGCTCGCGACGGTTATGGGGGACAGCCGCCGCGCTGGTGAGGATCCGGGCGGCAACGAGGTCCAGCAGAAGTTCGCCCGGGCTATGTGCCTTCTGGGTGACAGTGACATCTGGCGGCAGTCTCCCCGGCTGCTGCGGGCCAAGACCGACACGGGTGACGGGCTCGCCGGGAGCCGTGATGAGCTCAATCCAGCGGATCTCATGCGGCGGGCTCGGACGAAGCAGGAGCACGCCACCTGCGTGCCCGCCGCGGAATCCGATCCGGTAACTGACGCCCTGGTCATCGATCGCAGTGAGCGAGCGGAAGGGCCAGCCGGCCATGGTGAACCGTGCGCCATCGGGAGTCTGCACATAAGCCACGAGAAGCAACTCGCGCCGGACGCCCTCTTTCCAGACCTTGATCGCTTTACCTACCGGCACCACCCGCCACGATGCTCCCTGCGACGGCGGCCCGGTACGTCTGGCGCTAAGGCCAGACACGGAGAACGTCCCGCTGGCGGGCCGGGAACCAGGATTGGACCCGCCCGGACGCGCGTATCCAGCGGGCCAGACTGGTGGACGACCGGGCTGCAGCCCATGGAGAGCAAGATCGAGGTCGACCTGGATTTTCTCCGCGGTGCCTACATCAACCGCGCCCACGGCGATCAGCGCCTGTGCGACGAGCGGCAGTCTCTGGCTAAACCTTCCGCGCTCGGCGCTATCGCCTGGCAACACCGACCTGCTGCGGAACTCGGCCTCGGCCAGGAGCCGCAGATGGTTTTCTGCATGCTCGCGGTTCATGTCCTCGGCGTCCTCCCGAAGCACGGAGAATTCTTATCGCTGAAACTCAAAGCGATGTCACCCACACTACTCATCATCGCCAGAGGCGCCGGTCCGGCTTCGCTGGCTTCATCGACCCGCCGGCGGAGTTCCTCTTGACCGCTCATTGCCGCTACGGCAATTGAGGCGACGCTTGGCCAGCCTTGCGCTCATCGGCCTGTGAGATCTTGACGCGCCAGATCTGACCCCCGGCAAGGCTGGCGCTGCTCGCGAGCACCTCGTTCTCAGAGCCTTGACGGGGATCTTGGCCGTTTGGCCGGCTCCCTCCGATTCTGCGCCGCCAGAGCCCCAGGGCGATGCCGTGCCCCCGCAACCGGACTCGTTGATCGCCTAGCACGGGCTGCCAATTCTCCGCTGCCTGCATGCGAGACGGGGCAGCGTAGGGCCGTGACCGGCGCTTGTTTCATCTAGATATGCATACTTCCATAAATGGCTTGCCTCACCGCGATCGCCCGGGCGATGAAGGCGGCCGGGATGGGCGGCGGGCTGGACTACCTGCGCGCGATCGCGTTCATCGGGCTGCTGCTGGGCACCTTGCCCCTGACCCCGCCGCCGGAAGGCGGCCCCGCCTCCGACGGTCCCACCGATCCCGACCCCGGCCCGCGGCCGAGCGACTCCGACCACAGCGAACGAGGCGACGACGATCAGGGCGGCGATCAGGACGGCACCGACAACCGCGGCCCTGTGACGCACCCGCCGATGCCGCCCGACCCGGATCCGCCCGACGATCCTCGCGGCCCCGGGAGCGACGTCGGCTACGGGGACGACGCGGACTGGGACCACGACGATGATCTGTTCGCCCCCGGCCCGCCCGCCGTCTGGCCGCCTCTACCCGCCACCTTGACCCAGACCCCGCCGTTCCTCGGCCAGTCACCGCCAAGCCACCCGAAGCCCGCGACGCATCCGCCACCCGGTCGCCCGCCACCCGGTCGCCCGCCACCCGCCGACCACCCGCCGCCGGCTCAGGATCCGCCCCCACCCGGCCTGCTGGAGCTGGTCATTTCCTGGCGGGCCCTGGCCGGCGACCCCGGTGGGCCTGCCACCTTGAGCCGGATCGGCCCCATCTCCGCCGGGCAGGCGCTCCCGCTCGCTCTGACCGCTGCTTTCGACCCGCATGCCCGGTGGCAGGTCATCGTCGCCGACGCCGACGCCGACGGCTACGCCATCGCCGTCGAGACCGTCCGCCGCCGCCCACGCCCCGCCCGCCGGCCGGCCGGGGTGACCGGCCAGGTCAGCGTCACCATCCCGGCCACCACCCTGGACCAGCTGAGCGACGCCCACCCCACTGGCCGCGGTATCCGGGCCGCCGTCCTCCTGCGCGCCGCCCGCCGCGCCCTGGCCCGCGCCCGCCGCCAGGCCGCCGCTGATGCCGCGGCGCCCGGCGGCTGCGCTCACACCACCGCTACGCCCGCCTACCGGCCCACCAGCAAGATCCGTGACTATGTCACGGCCCGGGACCGGACCTGCCGTAATCCGCGTTGCCGCCAGCCCGCCCGTCACGCGGACCTTGACCACACCACCGCCTGGCAGAAGGGCGGCGCGACCTGCAAGTGCAACCTGGGCCCGCACTGCCGGACGCATCACAAAATTAAGCAGCTGCCGGGCTGGACCCTGATCCAGACCAAGCCCGGCTTCTTCCAGCTCACCACCCCGGCCGGGCGCAGCTACACCACCAGCCCCGACCCCTACCCCGCCTGACGATCAGCAATGAGCGGGCGCGGACTACGCGCGGTCTGCTACGTGCCGCGCACTGGTCACACCTGAAGAGGTCTCCTGGCCAGCCTCGCCGGGCGCGACATCGCCCAGGTCACTGCGCCCGGCGATGACGGGAGATCGTCGCTCACGGAGATTAGTTAGGCTTTGTTATCTATTACGAAGGAGACTGAATGCGTTTCGGCCAGACCGGCTTAATCAAGCGCCTGCATTCACCAGCGGGCCGGGGGCGTGGGCACCTGGCGTGACCCGGTGACCTTCGCCGAGCCCAACGACCTGAACGGGCCCTGCACGAGGTGACGAGGCCCAACGACACCTCGCTGCGCAAGGTCATCATCACCGGCCCGGCCGGGCACCGGCACGTCCGCGTGCCCGCCTTCCACGGCATCGACCCCGAGGGTTGAGACCCCGAGGGCTGAGACCTGAGGGCTGAGACCCCGAGGGCTGAGCCGCCCGGCCGGCCGCGGCGGGCTAGTCCAGGCCGTCGCGGTCGGCCCAGGCCAGCAGGGTGTCGATGGAGTAGGCGGTTTCATCGATGCCCCGGTGCAGGTCGCCGAGCCGGGCGAAGCGGGGCGGCACGGTGGCGATGGTGAACTCCCGCGGCTCCACGTCATCGATCTCGTCCCAGGCCACCGGCGTGGACACGGTCGCCTCCGGCACGCCGCGCACCGAGTAGGCGCTGGCGATGGTGTGGTCCCTGGTGTTCTGGTTGTAGTCCACGAACAGCTTGGCCGGGTCCCGGTCCTTGCGCCACCAGGTGGTGGTCACCTCGCCGGGCGCGCGGCGCTCGATCTCCCTGGCGAACGCGTGCGCGGCGCGGCGCAGCTCGGCGAAGCTCCACCGCGGCTCGATCCGCACGTAGACGTGCAGGCCGTGGCCGCCGGAGGTCTTGGGCCAGCCGACCGCGCCCAGCTCGTCCAGCAGTTCGTGCACGGTGCGGGCGACCCGGCGCACGGTGTCGAAGCCGCACTGCGGCATGGGGTCGAGGTCGATGCGCCACTCATCGGGCCGCTCGGTGTCCGCGCGGCGGGAGTTCCACGGATGGAACTCCACGGTCGACATCTGCACCGCCCACACCACGCTGGCCAGTTCGGTCACGCACAGCTCGTCGGCGTGCCGGCTGTACCGGGGGAACTCGACCCGGACCGTCTCCAGCCAGTCCGGCGCGCCGGCCGGGATGCGTTTCTGGTGCACCTTCTCCCCGGCCACGCCGGACGGGAAGCGGTGCATCATGCAGGGCCGCTCGCGCAGCGCGCGGACGATCCCGTCGCCGACCGACAGGTAGTAGTTCACCAGGTCGAGCTTGGTCTCCCCGCGGGCCGGGAAGTACACCCGGTCCGGGTTGGTGATCCGCACCACCCGGCCCCCGACCTCGACCTCCGCCGCTGCGCTCATATCCAGACGCTAGCCGCCCGGGGCGGAGCTGGCCCGGCTGGCGGGCCCGAAGCGGCCGGGGCGGCCCGGAGCGGCCCGGCGGCGTTGGTTCGCCGGGGAAGGAATATGCGCCAATGTCAAGATATTGGCGGGAGCCCGGTCTGGTCTTAGAGCCTGTTTGGGAACCTCATGCGGCTTGTAGCAGGGTTCGCGGTATCGCGGCCTGTGGCAGGGCCGGGGCCGGGGCTGGCGGGGCCGGGGCCTGGCGGCGGGCTACGCGTGCGGCCATGATGTGGATCATGGACCAGTACAGGCAGGTCTCGTGGTGCTCGGGCAGCCGCTCGTAGTCGCGGACGCACCGGC
>JBOHCO010001731.1:0-2450 GCA_050698895.1 Streptosporangiaceae bacterium | reverse complement strand
CGGTCGGCGCCATCTACATCTCGGTCCTGTCCGGCCTGTCCGCCGTGGTCCAGTTCCACGCCCCGTCCGCCTACCGCGGCCGGGTGCTGAGCTTCTACCTGGTCGCCCTCGGCGTGGCCTACCCGGTCGGCTCGCTGCTCCAGGGCCCGATCGTGGACCGCATCGGCATCGGCTGGACCACCACCGGCACCGCGCTGCTGCTCTGGCTCGTCCTTGGCGTCGCCGCCGCCACCCTGCCCGCCGCCCGCCGCGCCCTGCTGCTCCCCGCCCCGGTCGAACGCCTCCCCGCCTTACCCCGACCCCGCCCGAGCGAGCCCCCCGCTAACGAGGCCCACCGCCGGGAGCCGCGCCAGCGCTTCTTGCTGTTATCAGACCGGAGGGTTATGGATGTCCCGCTGCCTACACCCCGGCGTCGCTGTCCATGTGTGCCATCAAGCTGGGCTGGGTGGCGGCCGGGGTTGCGGGTGGCCGGATCGCGTGCTGCGGCCGGCCCGGAAGGCGGGGGTTCATGATCGCGGAAATCGGTTCGCGAATATCGCTGACCGACTTCCGCGATCCTGGCGCCCCGTTAGGGGCGGACGTATGAGGGGATCCGGGCCGACAATGTACCGAAACCCACACCCCGCCGTAGGCAACAGAACATCCACAACCTTGATCACTAAGCACTGTGGCGGGCGGTGACCGGTGGGACGCGGGGGTTTCCAGGTGCGGGGCAGTCCGCGCTGGCTGCCGGGTGGTGGCAGTGGGATGCGTGAGTCCGGGTGCGGGGCCGTTCGCGGCTGGCGGCCGGGCGGGTCCTGGGCGGACTGGGGCCGGCCCTGTGGCGGGCGGCGCGCTGGGACTGGCTAACCTGCGGCCATGAGGACCTTGTCGATCATCAATGCAGCCGTGTTCGACGGCGTTTCTGACGCCCTGACTGAGGGCCCGGTGCATGTCGCCGACGGCCGCATCGTGTCGGTCGGCGGGCCGCCCCAGCCAGCCGACCAGGTGATCGACGCGCGCGGCGGCACGGTGCTGCCCGGCCTGATCGACGCGCACTGCCACGCCTACGGCATCGGCCTGGACATGCTGGCGACCGAGTCGCAGCCGCTCAGCTACGTGGCGCTGGCCGCCGCCCGGCGACTGGCCCGGGTGCTGGCCCGCGGATTCACCACCGTGCGGGACCCGGCGGGCGGGGACGCGGGACTGGACCGGGCCATCGCCGAGAACCTCATCCCCTCACCGCGCTACCTGTGGACCGGCGCGGCGCTGAGCCAGACCGGCGGGCACGGCGACGCGCGCGGTCCCGACAGCGAGACGTGCCCGTGCTACGCGCACGGCTGCGAGGTCGTCGACGGGGTCGACCCGCTGCGCAAGGCGGTCCGGGAGCGGTTCCGCCGCGGCGCGCATGCGATCAAGATCATGACCTCGGGCGGCGTCATGTCGCTGGCCGACCCGATCCGGATCCCGCAGTACTCGGCCGAGGAGATCCGCGCGGTGACCGCCGAGGCGGCCCGGCGCGGCAGTTATGTGGCCGCGCACGCCTACTCCCCCGAGGCGATCCGCCACTCGATTGACAACGGCGTGCGCAGCATCGAGCACGGCAACCTGCTCGACGCGGAGACGGCGGCGGCGATGGCGGCGGCCGGGGCGTTCCTGGTGCCGACCCTGGCTTGCTACGACGCGATGGAGCGCCGCGGCGACGAGATCGGCATGCCGGAGGTGTCCAAGCAGAAGAACCGCGAGGTGCTGGAGTCCGGGCAGCGGGCCGTTGAGCTGGCCCGCGCCGCCGGGGTTCGCGTCGGCTTCGGCACTGACCTGATGGGACTGCTGGAGGACGAGCAGCTCAACGGCCTGCGGCTGCAGGCCGAGGTGGACGGGATATGGACCGCGCTGGCCTCGGCCACCTCGGTCAACGCCGAGCTGATCGGCCGGCCCGACCTCGGCCGGGTCGCTGACGGCTGCGTCGCTGACCTGCTCATCCTCGACGGCAACGTCGCCGACGACCCGTCGCTGGTGTGGTCGGCTGACCGCCAGCGGACGATCGTGCAGGAGGGCCGCGTCATCGCCGGCGCCGGCGCCGGCTGACCGTGACAGATGTCACCGCCGGCTCGTGACATCGGGGGTTAGCCGCGGCGCCGGGCCGGAGGGACAGTAGGAGCATGCAGGTTCTCATGACGAACTCGCCCGGCAGTTACCCGTCGTCCGGAAGCAACCCGCCGCTCGGAAGCTACCCGCCAGGGCCCGGCCTGCCGCCGCTCGCCCGGGGCGGCAATCCGGCCATGCGCGCCTCCGACGCCGACCGGGATCAGGTGCTGACCCAGCTGAGTGCCCACTACCAGGCCGGCCGCCTGACCACCGACGAGTTCGACGAGCGCAGCAGCCAGGCGCTGCAGGCCCGGACCATGGGCGACCTGGCCGGGCTGCTGACCGACCTGCCAGCCGCGCCGGCCGACGGGCCGGGGCCGGCC
>JBOHCO010001730.1:0-2900 GCA_050698895.1 Streptosporangiaceae bacterium | reverse complement strand
CGCGCACACCAAGATCATCGGAGCGCCGGGCACGCGCCGGGCCGGGCCCGGGGCGGTGCGCGGGGTCAGCCGGGCGGGCGCCCCTGGTGCGGCTGGTGCGGCTGGTGGGGTTGGTGGGGCTGGTGCGGCGGACCGGACGGAAGGCTGGCCGACCGGTGCGCGCGGCCGCAGCGGCGATGGCGGCGATGGCGGCTGCGGCGGCCCGGGCCCAGCCGCAGAAGGCCAGCACCGTGGCCACCGCCAGCAGCGCGGGCCAGGCCGCGAGCCGGCCCGCCCCGGTCAGCACCCGGGTCGCCGCCGCGGTGCAGGCCAGGTAGACGCCCAGGAACATGGTCGTGGGCAGGGCCACCAGTGCCGTCGTGGTCACCAGGTGCAGCGCGTAGAGCCCGATCAGCACCAGCCCGGTGGCGGCGATGATCAGCAGGAACGTGGCCCGCCGAACCGCGGTCCGGCCCGCCGTCCGCCGGCTCGCCGTCCGCGGCCCGGCCGTCGCCTGCCCGGCCGTCGCCTGTCCGGCTGTCGCCTGTCCGGCCGTCACCCGCCGGGCCGCGGTGAGCTGGCCGATCATCTCGGTCGCGCCGGACAGGTAGGCGTTGGTCGCGCCCAGGGTCAGGATCAGCGCCGCCACCGCCGCCACCGCGCGCCCGGTCGGGCCCATGGCCAGCTGCAGCAGCGCGGCCAGCGGCACGTCGGTCGCGGCGCCGCGGCCCAGGCAGGCGATGGTGGCCACGGCCAGGCCCAGGTAGAGCAGCGTCGTGGTGCCGAACGCGATCCCGATCACCCGCGGCAGCGAGCGAGCGGGGTCGCGCAGCCGGGCGGTGAGCGGGGCGACGGCCTCCCAGCCCACGAACGACAGCATGAGCGTGGACGCGGCCCGGCCGATGGACGGCCAGCCGTGCGGCGCGAACGGGGTCCAGCTGGCCGCCCGCGCGGCCGGCGCCGAGCCGGCCACCGCCACCACGACCACCGCGATGAGCAGGGCCACCGCGATGAGCTGGGCCGCGGTGGTGGCCCGGACGCCGCCCAGGGCCAGGCCGAGCACGGCCAGCAGCAGGGCGCTGGCCACCAGTGCGCGCATGAGCTGGCCGCCGCCGGCCAGGTCGGTGACGTAGGTCGCGCCGATGAGGCAGACGATGGGCGCGCCGCAGACCACGCCGACCAGGAAGCACCAGCCGGCCGCCGCGCCCGCGCGCACACCCAGGCCGGCGGTGGTGTACCCGACCACGCCGCCGGAGCCGATGGCCCGGCCCAGCGCGGCGAAGACCACCGCCAGCAGGCCGGACAGGCCGATGAGGCCGAGCCAGGCCAGGATCGAGGCCGGGCCGGCCTGGGCGGCGGCCAGGCCGGGCAGCAGGAGCAGCCCCGGGCCGAGCAGCGCGCCGATGTACAGGGCAGCCCCGCGCGGGACCGACAGCGAGCCGGGAACCGAGGACCCGGCCGCCAGGCCGGGATCTGACCGCGTACCGGTGGCCGACGCCGAACCGCTGACCGGCCGCGGGGCTGAGAGCACTGGCGCGGCGGGTGTTGCCTGCTGTACCGACATGCCTTCAGCCTGGCCGAAATCGCCTCGCACGCGATAGCAAATATTGCGCCGGAGGACCCTACATCAACAACATCATGCGGCGAAACGGAAGATACGATCAACGATATGCCAGAGCAGAAACACGATCGTCTCGATCGTGCCATCGTGGCCCGGCTCCAGCGCGACGGGCGCATCGCCAACATCGACCTGGCCGACGCCGTCTCGCTCTCGCCGTCGGCCTGCCTGCGCCGGGTCAAGGCCCTCGAGGCCAGCGGCATCATCGCCGGCTACCGGGCCGAGGTGGACCGGACCAGGGCCGGGCTCGGCCTTACCGCCTTCATCGGGCTGCGGGTCGAGGGTCACTCGCGGGAGATGTCGGCCGGCATCGAGCAGGCCCTCACGGCCATCCCGGCGGTGGTGGCCTGCTACCTGACCTCCGGCACCGACGACTTCATGGTCGAGGTCGCCGTGCCTGACCTGGCCGGCTACGAGCGGCTGCTGCTGGATCAGGTCCTGGCCGTCCCGGGCGTCGTCGAGGCCCGTAGCACCTTCGTCATCCGCACCGTGCAGTCCCGCGGCCCGGTGCCGCTGGACCACTGGCGCTAAAGCCTGGCCTGAGCCGGGACCGGCCGGGTAGGTTGCCGCGGTGGACAACAGCGACGAATGGGAGCAGCGGGTCGCCGCCCTGTGGGCCCGCTACGACGACTACGACGCCGAGCAGTTCCTGGCCCGGATGGACGTCCTGGTCGCCGAGCTGCCCGAGACCAGCCCGCTCGGGCCGTTCGAGCGGGCGTCGGCGCTGGACTCGGCCGGCCGCGAGCGCCAGGCCGTGCCGCTGTACCGGCAGGCGCTGGCCACCGGGCTGGACGGGCCGCGGCGCCGCCAGGCGGTGATTCAGCTGAGCAGCTCCCTGCGGGTGCTCGGCCAGGCGCAGGAGAGCGTGGCCCTCCTGCGGGCCGAGCGAGCGGCCGGGTCCGACGAGCTGGACGACGCGGTCAGCGGGTTCCTGGCCCTGGCCCTGGCCGACGCCGGCGCCGAGCGCGAGGCGGTCTCGGTGGCGCTGGCCGCGCTGGGCCCGCATGTGCCCCGGTATCAGCGCGCGCTGGGCAGCTACGCCCGGCTGCTCATCGAGCCCGAGCCCGAGGCCAAAGGCCAGGACCACCCCGGATGAGCGCCCGCCCGGCCCGGGCGTGATAACAGCAAGAAACGAGGCAGGGGCGGCTGGACTCCGCGCCAGGCCCGGCACCGGCGGCCCCGGCCAGGGCCCATTGCCCGGCTTGACCGGCGTTTGATTGAATGTCGCGGATGATCACCCTGGATCTGCCGCGCATCGCGCTGGGCTGCGGCAACTTCGGCGGGGTGGGCTCATCGCCGGCGT
>JBOHCO010001729.1:0-3407 GCA_050698895.1 Streptosporangiaceae bacterium | reverse complement strand
TGCCCGAGCTGTCGATGGCCACGTGTCCCCGGGGATCGGTGAGCACGGCGAAGATCTCCTCCGCTGGCGCGGCCACCGCCCGCTGCACCTCAAGTCGCTCCGGCATGCGCCGATTGTCGCACCCGGAGAACCCGGGCTGGCCCGGGAGGTCATACGGGTGCCGATGCGGGAACGATGTCCTTCCAGGAAGCGTCAGCAATCCACGGGGGAATCATGGCAGACTCTGGGCTTTTCATCGGCTTCGGGCTTCCGGTGCGGGGCCGCGAGCGGCAGGCCATCGCGGTCTTCAACGAGACGTTCGAGTACTACGCGCGGCTGCAGGAGGCGGGCGAGATCGAGAGCTTCGAGCCGGTCCTGCTCGAGCCCCACGGCGGGGACATCGGCGGCTTCTTCCTCGTGCGCGGCGACCAGGACAAGCTGGCCGCCATTCGCGGCAGCGAGGAGTTCGAGCGCCAGACGGCGCGGGCCCAGCTCATCGCCGACCATATCGGCATCGTGGGCGCGGCTATCGGCGGGCGGCTGACCAGCCAGATGACGCTCTTCGGCCAGCAGGTCGAGGAACTCACCTAGGGCGCCGCGCACCCTCCCGCCGAGCCGCCCGCCGAGCCGCCCTCCGAGCCGCCCTCCGAGCCGCCCTCCGAGCCGCCCGCCGAGCCTCCCGCCGAGCCGGGACCTGGATGCGCCCTGCGCATTTCTGCCAGGCTGAGCACCGTGACAGCAAACGAGCCGGCTGAACCGGCGCGCGACCCGCACCGCCCGGCCCGCCTGCTGCAGGCGGAGCGGGACGCTCTCGTGCCGATCCTGCATCGCACACAAGAGCCCGCATTTGACCGCCCTACCGCGTGTCCGGGCTGGTCAGTCCGCGATGTGCTGGCCCACTGCGCCGCGGCGCTCAGCCGCGTGGTCACCGGCAACCTGAATGCCGTCACTCCGGCGCTCAACGAGATCGATGTCGCCGAACGGCGGGAATGGCCGCTCGCGGACGTTCTGTCCGAGCTGACCGCCGGCTACCAGCAGGCCGGGCCGGCGATCGCCGAAGCGGGCGGCAGGCTGGACGTCATCGCGCTGGGCGAGTGGCTGCACGGCGGGGACGTCCGCGACGCCCTGGGCGAGCCACTCGCCTACGCCAGCGACGGATTCGACGACGCCTGCGCCCTGCTGGGCGACTGGACGCGCCGCCGGGCAGTCCCGCTCGTCGAGGCTCGCTTCTCGGGTCGCGCGGTCACGTTCGGCGTCGCGCAGCCCGACCGCGCGCCAGCCACCCTGGTGACCACCCGCCCCACCCTGATGAGGCTCTTCGCGGGACGGCCGGCCGACGAGTCGGACTACCAGCTGGCCGGCGCGACCCCAGCGGAACTCGTCGTGTTCTGACGGCCCGCACCCCGGCGTGGCCCCAGGGCTAGACGCCTAGACGCCTACCGCGAACTTCCACGTCTTTTCCGTTCCACGACGCGGAGAAGCCGGTGCCAGCCTGGCCGGCCGGGCCGGCCGCACCGACCGCGACGCAGCGTGCCGTGCGCACGCAGGTGACGGCGCTGAGCCGGCTGCCGTGCCCGCTGCCCCCGCCCCCGGCGGGGCGGGCACCTTCACGACCTTCCACGACTTGCCGTTCCACGACTCGGCGCAGGCATGACCGCTGTCCGCGGCCGGGTTCGCGCCGTACTCGCCGACCGCCAGGCAGCTCGTGGTCGATGTGCACCACACGCCGACTAGCGCGGCGTTCCTGCCGGGGGCGGGCGACCGGGTCGCGGTCCAGCTCTTCCCGTTCCATCGCTCGGCCTCATCGTCGCCAACCGCCACGCAGAACCTGGCCGACCGGCAGGACACCCCGAAGAGCGTGACGCCCTTGGCCAGCCTGGTGGCCTTCCACCTGGTGCCGGTCCGGGAGCCGGCCAGCGCGTAGACAGTTCCCTTGGCCTCGTAGGAGCCGACCGAGACGCAGAACTTCGGCGAGGTGCAGGAGATGCCGTCGAGGGCGCTGTCCGCGGGAAAGACCGGCCGGACGCCCGACCAGCGCCTGCCGTTCCACGACTCCCGTGAGCGGGATGTACTCGCCGGTGGCCGACGTGCACGACACGCCGTTGAAGGACGTGGCGGCGACGGCGCCGGCCGGCGCCGCTTCGGCCGCTGACGTGGACGCCACGGCCGGAAAGGCGAGCGTGGACGTCAGAGCCAAGAGCCCCGGCCAGGCGATTGATCGCAGCAAGTTCCCACCCCGGGTGAACCGTTTCTGTGATCTCGACGCCCGAGCGGCCATCGCGGATGACAAGCATGAAACGCCATAACAAGGCCGGATGCGGACTCAGCCTCGGCGGGCGCAGCGCACAGGGGGCTCAGGGCGCACCGAGCCGGGGGATGTCGGCAGGCGCGGCCGCCGTCCCACGCGTTTCCGCGGGAACGTCAGGAGCTCGTGAGGATGACGAGTTGCTGGGTGGCCCTGGTCATCGCGACATAACGGTCGACCGCCCCTTCGATGCCCGTCCCGAACGCCTCCGGGTCGACGAGGACGACCAGGTCGAACTCGAGCCCCTTCGACAGTTCCGGGGTCAGCCACCGGACCCGGGGCGTCGCCGCGGCCGAGCTTTCCAAGAACACGGGGCTCTCCAGGAACACGGGATCGCCGATGACGCAGGCGATCCCGTCGGCGTGCGCCGCCAGCCAGGTATCGAGGATCGAGCCCAGATCCGACGCGGATCCGTGTACGACCGGAACGCCGGTGCTGCGGATGGAGGTCGGCACGTTGGCGTCCGGGAGCACGGCCCTGATGACCGGCTCGGCCTCGGCCATGACCTCTTCCGGCGTCCGGTAGTTGATGGTCAGGGACGCCAGGTCGACCTGATCGAGACCGATCCGCTCGAGCCGTTCCCGCCACGACTCGCTGAACCCGTGCCGGGCCTGGGCCCGGTCCCCGACGATGGTGAAGCTCAGGGACGGGCAGCGGAGCAGCAGCATCTGCCACTCCGCGTCGGTCAGTTCCTGCGCCTCGTCCACGACGACGTGCGCGAACGGGCCGGCGAGCAGGTCCGGATCGGTACCGGGTAGTGCGGCCTCATTGACCAGGGCGTCCTGGAAGTCCTCGCCGCGCAGCATCGTCACCAGACCTACGCCGTATTCGTCGTCCGCGACCTCGATCAGGTTGTCGACGACCCGGGCCATCTGCTCGCGTTCCGCGGCGACCGCAGCGTCATGCCGGCGCTTACGTCGTGATGCCTGCGGGTCGCCGAGCCGCTGCCGTGCCGCGTCCAGCAGCGGCAGGTCGGACACCGTCCAGGCCTGGGCGTCCTCGCGCTGCATCACCCGGACCTCCTCGGGGCTGAGCCAGGGAGCGCACAGGCGCAGGTAAGCGGGTACCGACCACAGGTCGGAGACCAGGTCGGTCGCCTCGAGCAGCGGCCACGCCCGGTTGA
>JBOHCO010001728.1:0-3559 GCA_050698895.1 Streptosporangiaceae bacterium | reverse complement strand
GGGCGGCCCCGTCTGGGACCGCCCGGCCACGTCGTCACATGCTCGTGCTTAGCGGATTGTGCAGGTCAGCAGGCGCCGTCGTTGGTCCATGCGCCCGACGCGCCGCCGGGAGCCTCGTCGTAGTTCCACTGGTTGGCGGTCCAGTTGTCGCCGCTGTAGGACACGACGTCGCCCGAGGTGTAGGCGTTGCTCGACACCCAGGCCGCGGCGCAGCTACCGCCGCCGCCACCCCCACCGCCGCCGCCGCCGCCGCCACCTCCACCGCCGCCGGTCGAGGTGGTGTTGTTCGCGAAGGCCACCGTGTAGGCGGTGAAGTCCCACGGGTTCTGGCTGACGCTGCTGCAATCGCTGGAGGTCGCCTGGTTGCTGACCGGATTGCATTCCCGGTCCCGGTTCACCGACCAGAACGTGAACCGGCTCATGCCGCTGCTCTCGGCGAAGTTCAGCACCGTCTGGAAGTCACTCTGGTAGAAGTACTCGGCCGAGTCCGTCCGGCCGTTCATGCCCGAGAAGCCTTCGCGGGCGTAGGCCTGCGCGCTCGTCCAGCCGAACGTGCTCATTAGCTGCGAGTTGAAGTCCTGAAGCGCCGTGACCTGTGACGACGCGCCGCTGAAGCCCCCGTCGAACGGCATGATCGTGTAGTCGTTGGGCGTGAAGCCCAGGCTCTTGGCCTCATCCAGCAGCTGCTGGCCGAAGTAGTTCGCGCCCGACGTCGTGGACGGGATCGTGATCGAGATGAACAGGCCCGGGTCCTCCTGCTGGAGGATCTGCGCCGCGCCCAGCTCGTAGGAGATCGCCGTGGAGTTCTCGATCTCCGGCTCCTCCAGGTCGAAGTCGAACGCGTGCAGCCCGTAGGTCGTGATCACCTGCTGGTAAGCCGCCGCAGTGGCCGCCGCCGAGCTGCAGACCTGGCCCAGCTTCGTGCCGTTGTAGCCGCCCGCCGAGACGATGACGTCGCCGCCGTCCGAGCGGACCTCGTTGATGACGCCGGCCACCTGGGTGTCCGATGACACGGGGTCCGTTCCGTCCCAGGACGGGGCGCAGGAGCCGCCGTTGGCCAGGATGAAGGCCATGTCGAACGCCTTCTGCCCGGTGGCCGACATCACCTGGCCCAGGTCAGGGGCGCTGGAGTCGAGCGTGCTGTAGTACGGCGCCGACTCATACCAGTTGGCCGACAGGGCCGAGACGCTGGCCACCGCGCGGGCGGCTTGCGCCGGGGCCGCCGTGGCCACCAGGGCGCCGGCCATGCCGCCGGCCAGCAGTACGGCCGATGCGGCCGCGGTCACGGTCCGCCCGGGCCAGGCCGGACGGTCCGGCCACGCCACGCGGCGCGGCCGGTGATGCGGGGATTGAGGCACGGATCCTCCTGAGGGGGTAAGGAAGTCCTACTAATAGGAAAGTTTCCTATTAGTTAAGCCAGAGGCTATGCCTGTCTCATCCGGCGGTCAACGGGAATGGCGCAATCCACCCGGATACACCACGGATACACCCTCATAGCTCGCCCGTCAGGAATGGACATCTCGCCATTCCGCGACGGACTGACATCGCGACCCGGTCGCCATTCGCCTGGACCAGCCAGCACCACCTGTCACCAGGCCCGATGGTTCATGATCCGTTCATGATCCCGGAAATCGGTCAGCGATAATCGCGGACGGATTACCGCGATCATGAGGGCCCCATGAGGGACGGCCGGCGAGTGGGACACCCACAAGGGTCATCCCGTTGTGGATGGGCTCTGCCCTGGATTTCGGGGCGCCGGAATGGCCTTCGGCCGCGGCCCGGCGGTTCAGGGGCGGGCGCCGAAGGCGGGGCGGCCGGTTAGCTCGGGCAGGACCCGGTAGGCGTCGCGGACCCAGGCGCACAGCAGCGGCCGGCTTTCGCGCGGGTCGATCAGGTCCTGGACCCCGAACCGCTCCGCCGTCCGGAACGGCGAGCCCACCTCCGCGAGCCGTCGGCGAATCCGCTCGACCTCGGCCGCCGGATCCGAGGCGCGCTCCAGGTCAGCGCGGAACGCGGCCTCCACGCCGCCCTGGACCGGCAGCGAGCCCCAGTCCCCGGAGGGCCAGGCCCAGCTCCGGCCGGCCCGGTGCCGGTTGACGATGCCGGCCCCGCCGACCCCGTACACCCGGCGCAGGATCAGCTCGGCCTGCGGCACGCGCGCCTGGTAGATGGCCGCGATCGCGCGGGCGCCGTAGCGGATCGTGCCTCGTTCCTCGGCCACCCGGCCCACGGTCAGCCCGCCCTGGTCGGTAAGGCTGACGATCGGCAGGTGGAAGGTCTCGCAGAGGTCGACCAGCCGGGTCACGGCCTGCGCGCCGGCCACCGACATCGTCGTGCCCTTGTACGGGTCGGTGGCCAGCACCCCAACGGGGTGCCCGTCCAGCCGGGCCAGCGCCGTGACCGTGGCCCCGCCGTACTCGGCGTAGGTGAACACCGAGCCCCGATCGAAGACCGCGTCCAGGATCGGCCGGATCCGGTAAGGCTGGCGGGGGTCGCGCGGAACCGCGGCCAGCAGCGACTCGGCCCGACGGCCGGGCGGATCGTCGGCACCCGCTGATACCTCCGATACCTCCGATACCGCCCGGACCGGCGGCACGTCGAACACGCTGCCCGGGAGGTACGACAAGAACGCGCGGACGACCTCGAATGCCTCGTCCTCGCTGGCCGTGAAGCGCTCGATGGTGCCGTTGCCGCGATGCACGGCCGCGCCGCCGAGCTGTTCCTTGGTCAGGTCCTCGCCGGTGCCGCCGCGCACCACCGGCGGCCCGGCGGCGAACAACTGCCCGACGCCGGTCACCATCACGGCCAGGTGCGACATGACCAGCCGGGCCGCGCCCAGGCCCACCACCGGCCCGAGGCACGCCGCGACCACGGGGACCAGGGACAGGTTGTCCACCACGGCGTCCCAGGCCGGGTTGACCGGCACGTAGGCGTAGCCGGCCTCCAGGGTCATCTTCACGCTGCCGCCGCCGCTCGCACCATCCAGCAGCCGGACCACCGGCAGCCGCATCTCGCCCGCGTACTGCTCGGCGAAGACCTGCTTGGCGTGGATCGCGGCGTCGCCCGAGCCGCCGCGCACGGTGAAGTCGTCGGCGCCCAGCAGCACCGGGCGCCCGTCGATCCGCGCGGTGCCGGCGACGAAGTTGGCGGGCAGCACCGAGGTCAGCCGGCCCTCTTCGTCGTAGCGGGCGAACCCGGTCAGCGCGCCGATCTCGGCGAAGCTGCCGGCGTCGGCCAGGGCCTCGATGCGCTCGCGGACCGTGAGCCGGCCGGTGGCCCGCTGGCGGGCGACCTTGTCCGGGCCGCCCATGGCCGCGGCCAGGTTGCGCCGGCGACCGATCTCCTCGACCTCGGATGCCCAGCCGGAGGCCTGGTCCGTGTCGGCCGGGCGATCCGCCGCAGCACCGAGTCCGTTACTCGTTCCGGTTCCCGTCAACGTCCACCTGTCCCAGCCGACGCGGAGGACCGGCCCGGCCGGCTTCCGCTGAAGCCCAATTCACTGAGGGCCAGTCTGCTGCCGGCCGCCGATCCGCACCAGCGTCGGGCGGGCGGCGATGAG
>JBOHCO010001727.1:0-1040 GCA_050698895.1 Streptosporangiaceae bacterium | reverse complement strand
CGGCCGTGCCGTGGCTGCCGCCCGTACTGGGACCGCCGCCCGTGCCGTGGCTGCCGGGCGGAGTGCCGCTGCCGCCGGCGTGGTCGCCGTGGTCCGCGGTGTTGCCGTTGCCCGTGCTGGCGCCCGCGCTGCCGCGGGCGCCTGTGGTGCTGTCGGGACTGGTCGCCGGGAGCAGGCGGCCGCCGGCGCCGCGCAACTCGGCGGCACCCGCTTCGTGGATCCGGTCGCTGGCGGCGATGGCCGTGACCGCCGCCCCGCGCCGGGCCAGGATCGCCCCCGCGAACAGCGCGTCGCCGCCGTTGTCCCCGCTGCCGGCCAGGATCGCGATCCGCGCCCCGTACACCTGGCCGAGCAACGTGGCGCACACCGACGCCAGGCCCGCCGCCGCCCGGCCCATGAGCGCGCCATCGGGCAGGCGGTCCATTAGGGCCCGCTCCGCCACCCGGACATCGTCTGTCACATGGGCGTTTCTCACCGCTCAGTCACCACCCCGTTGTCCCTGGCTATCTCTCCGCCACGACCATGGCTATGCACACCCCGGCATCGTGGCTGATCGACAGGTGCCAGGCGGCCACCCCCAGCCGGTCCGCCGCGGCGGCCACCGTGCCGCGGACCTCGAGCAGCGGCCGGCCCAGGCTGTCATGCGTGACGATCACGTCCGTCCAGCGCAGCCCGGCCGGGCCGCCCAGCGCCTTGGCGGTGGCCTCCTTGGCCGCGAAGCAGCCGGCCAGCGAGGGCATGGGCAACTCGCGTTCGCTGTCCGCGAACAGCCGGTCGGCCAGGGCGGGAGTCCGGCGAAGCGCCGAGTCAAGCCGGGAGATGTCAGCGACGTCCACGCCGATCCCCACGATCATGAGCCAAGTTTCCCACGTGCCGCTCGACCCCGCCGACCGCGCCTCAGCCCCACACCGCGGGCAGGCGTGCGGGTGACCCACCACCTCGGTACCAAGGTAAAGGCCAGGGTGGGCCGGACTGACCCCGCCGCGCATCAGCACGGGGGCAGCAGGCGAGCCAGGGACGGCCTGGGCTGGCTCGCCCTC
>JBOHCO010001726.1:0-2254 GCA_050698895.1 Streptosporangiaceae bacterium | reverse complement strand
CGAACACCAGCCGGGACCCGTTGATCTCGGTGAGCTCGGCCTCGATGTCCAGCTCGGCGCCCACCGGGCTGGCCTGCCGGTGCTCCAGCGAGACCGCGGTCCCGACGGACGTCAGGCTGGGGGTCATCCGGGGGGCGATCGCGGCCACGCAGGCCGCCTCGGCCAGGGCCAGCAGCCGAGGCGTGGCCAGCACGGGCACGTCACCGCTCCCGGCGGCCACGGCCGTGTCGGCCTCGGTGACGACGATGCGCAGGATGGCGCGCGCCCCGGTGGCCAGCCCCTCCGGCACAGTCATTCAATCACCGCGATGAGGTCGCCCTCCTGGACCACCTCGCCCTCGGCCACGGCCAGGGTGGACACCGTGCCCGCGGCCTCGGCCAGCACCGGGATCTCCATCTTCATCGACTCGAGGATGACCAGGGTGTCGCCGTCGGCCACCGTGTCCCCGGCCGAGGCCACCACCTTCCAGACATTGGCCACCATCTCCGCGCGGACTTCGGTCACGAGCGCCTCCTCGTTGTCGTACTCAGGTTTGCTGGGGCTCAGCGGCCGGCCCGCATCCGGGTGATCACCGACGTGTCGTACCCGCCGCTGGTGAACTCGCCCCAGGCCAGCAGCTCGGCGTGGAACGGCAGGTTGGTCTTCAGGCCGCTGATCCGGAAGTCGGCGACGGCCGCCCTGGCCCGATCCAGCGCCTGCGTCCGGTCCGCGCCGTGCACGCAGAGCTTGGCCAGCAGCGGATCGTAGAACGGGGTCACCGTGTTGCCCGCCGTGTAGCCGGCGTCGACCCGGACGCCGGGGCCAGCCGGCTCCTGCCAGACCTCGATCGGGCCGGGGCTGGGCAGGAACCGCTGAGGATCCTCCGCGTACACGCGCAGCTCGATGGCATGGCCGCTGCTGGCCACGGCCTCCGGGTCGAAGCCCGGGCCGCTGCCTTCGGCGATCAGAAACTGCTGCTGCACCAGGTCGATGCCGGTGACCAGCTCGGTGACGGGGTGCTCGACCTGGAGCCTGGTGTTCATCTCCAGGAACACGAACTCCTGAGCAGGCTCATCGACCAGGAACTCGACGGTGCCCGCGCCGCGGTAGCCCACCGCTTCCCCGGCCCGGACCGCAGCGGCCAGCATCCGGGCCCGCAGTTCCGGTCGCACACCGGGCGACGGGGTCTCCTCGGCCACCTTCTGGTGGCGGCGCTGCACCGAGCAGTCCCGCTCGCCCAGGGCCACGACCCGGCCGTCGGCGAGCCCGAGTATCTGCACCTCGACGTGGCGGGCCGAGGTCAGGTAGCGCTCCAGCAGGATGGCCGCGCTGCCGAAGAACCGCTCGGCCCGCTACCGCGCGGTCTCGAACCCGGCCCGCAGTTGCTCGGGGTCGGCCGCGGCGCTCATGCCGATCCCGCCGCCGCCGGCCGCGGCCTTGATCATGACCGGGTAGCCGATCCGCTCGGCCTCGGTCAGCGCGGCGTCCGCGTCCGCGACCGGCGCCCGGCTGCCCTCGGACACCGGGACGCCCGCGTCGGCCATCAGGTTCCTGGCGTTGATCTTGTCGCCCATCTGCTCAATCGCCGCGGGCGGCGGGCCGACCCAGGTCAGCCCGGCGTCGATGACGGCCGCGGCGAAGGCCGCGTTCTCGGCCAGGAAGCCGTAGCCGGGATGGATGGCCGCCGCGCCGGTCGCCCTGGCCGCGGCCAGCACGGCCGTCGCGTCGAGGTAGCTGCGGGCGGGCGGCGGGGGGCCGATGAGCACGGCCTCGTCGGCCGCGCGGGCGAACGGCAGGTCGGCATCGGCCTCGGAGTAGACGGCGATCGAGCGGATGCCGAGCGCCCTGGCCGTCCTGATGACCCGGAGCGCTATCTCGCCACGATTGGCGATCAGGACCGACGAGAGCACGCCCGGCAGCTTATCGCGACGGTCCCGCCGTCCCCCTACAGCCTGCTGGCCAGCCGTCGTCCGGCCACCTCGGTGAGTGCCTCGACCACGCCGGCGTCGTACTCGGCCGCCGTGTCCATGCGCAGCCGCTCCAGGGCGGCCGCGGTGCGGTCCCGGTCCACCGAGCCGCCGACCAGGTCGTCGAAGGCGTTGGCGGCCCGGATGATCCGGCTGCCGATGGGCGGCTCCGGGTCGTGCCCGTGGCTGGGCCAGCTCTGGCACCGGACCAGCTCGGCGACCCGGTCCAGCACGCCGGCCTGCCGGATGACCTCGGCGCCCAGCTCGGCGATGCGGTTCTGGTTCGCGGCCGACACCAGCACCGTGGC
>JBOHCO010001725.1:0-2590 GCA_050698895.1 Streptosporangiaceae bacterium | reverse complement strand
CAGCGCGACAACAGCCCCCTGGCCGCGCCAGGGTCCTGAGCCGCGGCACCGCGCTCCGGGCGGTCAGCCGCTCGTCCTCGCGGCCGCCCCGGCCAGGCAGCCGATGATCGGCTCCCAGCCGGAGTGGGCCAGCCGGACCACGGCGGCGGGAATGAGCCGGGCAGCAGCGCGGGCGGCCTCATCGGCTATCCGATGAGGCCGCCCACGCGGTGCTGGTGCTGGCGGGTGCGGGCTAGCGAATCGTCACCGGCACCGGTGCCGACGCGATCCCGTTGGCGATGACCACGAGGGTGCTCGCCCCGGCCGGGGTTGTTTTCGGGATGGTGAAATCGGTCGACGAAGCGGCGCCCGGCGCGATGGAGACCGAGGACCAGTTCCTCGTCCGGGCGTAGGTGACCACTCCGGTCTTCGAGTTCGTGATGCGGACGAGCGGGAAGTTGGTGGCGTCCTGCACGTCGTCACCGTAGGCCGCGCCCTGGGAGAGCCCGGCGAGCTGAGTGCCCGAGAGGCTGGCGCCGGTGCCCGGCTTGAAGGTCGTGGTGCTGATCGAGGAGATGGAGGGGGCCCACGCCGGGCTGGGCGTCCCGCCGGCCGTGTAGGCCAGCAGGTGGTGGCTGCCGTCGTTGAACAGCACCTGCCCGTTCGGCAGGGCCAGCAGCCGGGTGTAGTACGTCGAGTCGTTGGCCGCGTTCGGGACGTTCGGGACCGGGCTCAGGGTGTTCGACTTGGCGTTGTACTCGAAGAACGCAATCGGGGCGTTGTAGACGCACGGACTCACGTCGAACAGCACGTTTCCATCCGGCAAGATGGAGCCGGGCCCGTCCGCGCTGTCGTACTGCAGGCCGCCGATGGTGGGGATCGAGGGGCCATTGACCCACTTGCTGGCCGCATAGTCGTAGAGCGCGGTGGGTGCCGGCCGGTGCGAGGTGCACTTGGCGGGTGCGATGTCGTTGGACGTCCCGGCGCCCACGACGAACGTGTTGCCGCCTGGCATCACGACCTGCGGCCCGATCTCGGCCGCCGGGGAGTTCACCGGAGACCTCGGCGTGTTCCCGGCGAACGACCAGCTCAGGCTCGTGGGCGTGAAAAGCTCGGTGGTCGGAGTCAGCCAGGTGTCAACGGTCAGCAGCTTGCCGTTCGGCTCGAGGCTCCAGCCTTCCTCGTCATTCGGGTCATTCTTGCCCTGCCCCGGGATGACCAGCCAGTTCAGGCCGGTGGCGTTGAAGAGCGCGTCATCCGTGGTCAGGCTGGGGCTCTGGGATGTGCAGTCCTGGCACGCCTGAGACAGCATGAAGGTGCCGTTGGCGAGCACGTCGGCCTGCGCGTCTCCGATATTCGTCCAGCCGCCGGGCGGGGTAACCGACTGCCACTTGTTGCTGACCGGATTGTAGACAGCGCCCTTATTGGTCCAGACCGGGGTACCCCCGAGGTATTCACCGCCCTCGACGATCAGGCGGCCGTCGGGAAGGATCGCCGAAGCGAAGTACAGCGGGTCATCACCCGTCGGCATCGACGCGATCTTGCTCCAGGTCCCGTCGACGTAGCTGCCCGTGGAGCTCGGCGTGAGCTTGTACCACGCGCTGGTGCCCCCGGCGGGAGGCTCGGAGTGGACCAGCACCGTGCCGTCGCTGGCCAGCAGCATCGTGCCGGGATCGAAGGGAGCCGCGTGCGTCAGCGCGGTCCAGGGCGAGGCTTGCGCAGGAGCGAGATTCGGCGCCGACTTAGCCGGCTTGGCCCGTCCCACCGGCGGGCCGATCTTGGGGCGGACGCCTGCGAACTCCCGGGCGACCCGGCCCCCGGCGGGGTGTCCGCCGACCGCCGCTACCGCGTTGCCGCCCATCAGCGCGGACAGGGAAACGATCGATGCGGTTACGCCAATACCCACAATGTTTCGACGACTCAACCCAACCACAGCTCCTCCGATCAAATGTGATGGCCCCTGAGGTCGGCCGCCATCACGACAGCCGAGTCTGTGGTGCTTTCGCGTCACATGGCAGGCTACATCCGGCCGGCCATTCGCAGGCAGGCCCAAATTTCGAACTACGGGACATATGTGAGGGCGCTCGCCCCCGCCGTGACGGGCGGCCAACGTGACGGGCGGGCCATCGGAATCAGTCCTCCGGGGCGGAAGGCCGCGATCCGGGCCGGGGCCAGCGGGTTCCTGCCCTTGAGCCCGTCGCCGTGCGGTCGGTGTCGGCCCTCACGATCAGGGAGCGGGAGGTGGTCGCGGCCATGGGGCGCGGTTGGTCCAACGCGGAGATGCTAGCCGTGCGGGACCGGGTTCAGGCCGTGGTCACCGCGTACGACGCGGGCCTGGTCCGGCCCGGCGAGCGCTGAGCCCGCATCACCGACGCGTTTCCGCGGAAGCGTTTCGCGCATGTGCGTGACGCACTTGTGTCCGACGTTTCCGCGGAAACGCAGCCGACGGCGCTGGATCACCGGTGATGGCAGCGGTCACCGCAGGACCGGGCACCTCGTCTCAGAGACCGACGGCACGACACGGGAGGAACAGGAATACGCTCGGCTGGCTGTTCCGCAATTTAACGTAGGAGGATCGTGGATAGCGTGCCCGCCGGACCGTGGAGCACCA
>JBOHCO010001724.1:0-2534 GCA_050698895.1 Streptosporangiaceae bacterium | reverse complement strand
CCGCCGGCCCGGCCGCCACGGCCGCCGCCTTCGCCGGCCGCTTCGTCGTCGAGGCGGAGGGTAAGCGAGATCCGCTTGCGGGGCACGTCGACGCCCAGGACCTTGACCCGGACCACGTCTCCGGACTTGGCCACGTCGCGCGGGTCGGACACGAAGCCCCGGGCCATGGCCGACACGTGGACCAGGCCGTCCTGGTGCACGCCGATGTCCACGAAGGCCCCGAACGCCGCCACGTTGGTGACCACGCCTTCCAGCACCATGCCGGGGGCCAGGTCCTCCAGCGTCTCGATGCCCTCCGCGAACGAGGCCGTCGCGAAGGCCGGGCGCGGGTCGCGGCCGGGCTTCTCCAGTTCCTTCAGGATGTCGGTGACGGTGGGCAGGCCGAACTGGTCGTCGGTGAACTCCTGCGGCTTCAGCGCGCGCAGCACCGCCGTGTTGCCGATCAGCGCGGGCATGCTGGACCGGGCGGTGGTCAGGATGCGCTCGACCACGGGGTAGGCCTCGGGGTGCACGCTGGAGGCGTCGAGGGGGTTGTCGCCGTCGGTGATGCGCAGGAAGCCCGCGCACTGCTCGAACGCCTTGGGTCCGAGGCGCGGCACCTTGGTCAGCGCCTGCCGGGTCCGGAACGGGCCGCCGGCGTCGCGCTGGGCCACGATGGCCCCGGCCAGGCCCTCGCCGATGCCGGACACCCGGGCCAGCAGCGGCGCGGAGGCGGTGTTCACGTTGACGCCGACGGCGTTGACGCAGTCCTCCACGACGGCGTCGAGGGAGCGGGACAGCTTCACCTCGGACAGGTCGTGCTGGTACTGACCGACGCCGATGGACTTGGGATCGATCTTGACCAGCTCGGCCAGAGGGTCCTGGAGGCGGCGGGCGATCGACACGGCGCCGCGCAGCGACACGTCCATGGCAGGCAGCTCGCGGGAGGCGTACTCGGAGGCGGAGTACACGGAGGCGCCGGCCTCGGAGACCACGATCTTGGTGAGCTTGAGCCCGGGGTGGGCCTTGATCAGGTCGGCGGCCAGGCGGTCGGTCTCGCGGGAGGCGGTGCCGTTGCCGATGGCGATGAGGTCCACCCCGTGGGCGGCGGCCAGGCGGGCCAGAACGGCGATGGACGGCTCCCAGCCCGCGGGCTTGCCCGCAGCGGGGGCGGCCGAGCGCCGTTTGAGGTCATGGGGGTAGATCGTCTCGGTGGCGACGGCCTTGCCGGTGGCGTCGACCACGGCGACCTTCACGCCGGTGCGGAAGCCGGGGTCCAGGCCCATGGTGGCCCGGGCGCCGGCCGGGGCGGCGAGCAGCAGGTCGCGCAGGTTGGCCGCGAACACGCCGACGGCGTCTTCCTCGGCCTTCTGCCACAGCCGCATGCGCAGGTCCACGCTGAGCCGGGTCCTGATCCGGGTCCGCCAGGCCCAGCGGACGGTGTCGGTCAGCCAGCGGTCGGCGGGCCGGCCCTGGTCGGCAACGCCGAAGTGGCGGGCGATGCGGACCTCGTAATCACTGGCGGCCCCGGCCGGATCGGCCGGGGCCTCGGCCTCGCCGGGGTCCAGCTCCAGGTCGAGCACCTCTTCCTTCTCACCGCGCAGCATGGCCAGGATCCGGTGCGAGGGCATCTGGGTGAAGGGCTCGGCGAACTCGAAGTAGTCGGAGAACTTGGCCCCGGCCTCCTGCTGGCCGTCGCGCACCCGGGAGACGAGCCGGCCGCCAGTCCACATCCGCTCCCTGAGCCCGCCGATGAGGTCGGCGTCCTCGGCGAACCGCTCGGCCAGGATGGCCCGCGCGCCGTCCAGGGCGGCGGCCGCGTCGGCCACGCCCCTGGCCTCGTCCGCATAAGCGGCGGCCTCCTGCTGCGGATCGTGCTCGGCGTGGGCCAGCAGGTCATCGGCCAGCGGCTCGAGGCCGGCCTCCCGGGCGATCTGGGCCTTGGTCCGGCGCCTGGGCTTGTAGGGGAGGTAGATGTCCTCCAGCCGGGCCTTGGAGTCGGCGGCCAGGATCTGCGCCTCCAGGGCCTCGTCCAGCCTGCCCTGGGACCGGACCGACTCCAGGATCACGGCGCGCCGTTCCTCGAGCTCGCGCAGGTACTCGAGGCGCTCCGCCAACGCGCGCAGCTGGGCGTCGTCCAGGGCGCCGGTGGCCTCCTTGCGGTACCGGGCGATGAACGGCACGGTGGCCCCGCCGTCCAGCAGGTCGACGGCCACCGCCACCTGCCGCTCACCCACCCCGAGCTCCGCGGCGATCTTCTGGTTGATGGGCTGGCCAGGGGCCTGGACGGGCACGGTCACGGCTGGAGTCCGCCTTAACGAGGGGCCGGGGCACGCGGGCCTGCGGCGCGCAGGCCCACCGATGCATTGTGCCGCCCCGGCCCCGGTGCTCGCGCTCTGCCGCCAACACCCGACCCGCAATCAACAATCAACCGAACCGCGGCCAGCACCCGAGCCGCGGAAAGCAGCTCAGCCGCGCTGGCGCACCGCCCGGCGGCGCAGGGCCAGCCCGCCGGCCAGCGCCCCGGCGCCGATCAGGGCCAGGCCGGCCAGGGC
>JBOHCO010001723.1:0-2116 GCA_050698895.1 Streptosporangiaceae bacterium | reverse complement strand
CCCGCTGCCATCGTGCTGGACCGCGCGGATCATGCCGGTACCCCAGCCGCCGCCTGCGAACAGCGCCGCCGCCAGCATGAGCGCGAGTATGAACCCAACTACGTGCCGCATCTGCCACTCTCCGGTTCCCGCCGGCGTTCCTGGCTCCCCCCTTCACGGGCCCGCTCCCTGAGCACTTCGCTAGCCACCATAGCCGCGTGGCCCGGGACTCGGCTGAGGCCGGGGTTCAGGTACTGGCAGAACGGCCGCCGCGGCCGCGGTCACTCCGTCCCGGCGTCGCTCTCCGTCCCGGCGTCGCTTTCGCGGCGCATGTGGAAGAACGGCGACCGCAGGAACGTCCGCGCGATGATCATCAGCGCCAGCCCGGCCAGCACGATGCCGATGAACGACCACCGCTGCGACCAGGGCGCGAGCTGGAGGGAGCGAACCAGGATCCAGCCCAGGAACCCGGCCGCGCCCAGCGGCAGCAGGCCCAGGACCACGAAGCTCCACGCGCTGCCGGCCACCCGGCGCCGGTAGTACACCATCGTGGCCACGGCGGTCAGGATGTAGAACACCGAGAACAGCAGCCCGGTCACGTCGATCACGTCATAGAAGGCGTTCTCCACCGAGGTGACCAGGAAGTAGACCGCGCTCAGCACCACGATCAGCAGGCCGGCGATAACGCTGGCCGCGGCCGGCGTGTGGTACCGGCGGCTCACGTTGGCCAGGAAGGGCGGCAGCGTCCGGTAGCTGGCCATGCCGTAGACAATGCGCGCGCTGAGCACGATGCCGGTGCCGGTGGTGGCGATCACCGACAGCGCGATGGCCAGCGCCATGGCCTTGGCCCAGAAGCCGCCGCCCATGGCGTTGGCCACGTAGACCAGCGCGGTGCCGCTGTCCGAGGCGGCCTTGAGCTTGCTGAACGAGACGACGCCCTGGAAGCCCACCTGGGCCAGCGTGTAGATGATGGCCAGCAGCGCGACCGCGATGATCGCGGCCCGGCCGGGGTTGACCCGCCGGTGCCTGACTTCCTCGTTCACGTACAGGGTGCCGTCCCAGCCGCCGTAGACGAACACCGCCGTCAGGAAGCCCGCCACCGCGTCGCCCTTGCCGCCGACGCCGGACAGGCTCAGCCAGCCCTTGGTGATCGCGACCGTGCCGGGGTGGTGGCTGAGCACGAACACCAGGCCGGCGATGGCCAGCCCGACCAGGATCAGGTACTCGACCAGCGCCATGCCGACCTGGACCCGCGCGGTGATCCGGATGCCGACCACGGCGATCACCAGCATGATCAGGCCCATCACCACGCCGATGCCCACGTAGGCCCAGGTATTCGTGGAATTGCTGCCGAAAACCGCCAGCACCGATGGCCCCAGCAAAAGCACCTCGGCGACCGTGCCGACGATATAGGCGGCCACCATCAGCCACCCGGTCAGAAAGCCGAGGTAAGGGTTGATCGCCCGGCCGACCCATTCAAAGGAGGCCCCGCAGTTGGCGTTCCACAGGTTCAGCCGCCGGTAGGAGTTCGCGATGATGAGCATCGGGATCGCCGTCAGGATGAGGATCGGCCCGCTGCCGTAGGCGGTGGCGGCGACGAGCGCGAACAGTGACAGGCCGACCGTCGCGGCCGGGGCGGACGAGGCCATCCCGATGACGGTGTCCTGAGCGACCCCGATCGCGTCGGGCTCGAGCCGGCCCGCCGGAGGCGGCGCGGTACCGGGGACGGTGGCGGACTGTTCCGTCATCTGGTCTCCTCGTCAGTGCCTGCTCCGGGCACCTCGAAGTCGCCGGTGGGCGCCCGAACTAGCCGTGTGACGGCCGGGCTATGCGTTTCCCGGGCACACCACTGGGTGATCTTAGCGACCATTTCTGACATAAGGCGAGATCTGTGGTCGAACTTCTTGATTCCGGGCCCATGAGCCCACCGTTAATTATCCGCCGGCCAGCGTGCCGCTTCTTGCTGTTATCAGCGCGGCGGTGGAGTGGGGCCGACTTACCGTTAGCCCGGTGCCGCTAGCCCACCGTCTCGCCCCACTCCAGCACCACTGGCCTCCCCAGCCCCCGGTCTTACGCCTGGAAGGAGCCCGCAGGGGGGCTACTTCATGATCGCGGTGGATTTGGGCCACCGGTGGCC
>JBOHCO010001722.1:0-1892 GCA_050698895.1 Streptosporangiaceae bacterium | reverse complement strand
TCGGCCTGGCCGCCGCCCCGGTCTTCCCGCTGCTCACCCTGGCCACCGCCGCCCGGGCCGGGGCCCGCGCCGCCACCCGCAACGTGACCTTCCAGGTCGCGGCCTCCGCCGCCGGCAGCGCGGCCGTGCCGGCCGGCCTGGGCCTGGTCCTCGGCGCGGGCGGGGCCGGCCGCCTGGCCCCGGTGCTGGCGGGGCTCGGCCTGGCCATGTGCGGCCTGGGCTGGCCGCTGCGGAACCGCCGTGCGGCCAGCTAGCCCGGCCATCGCCCCAGCCCGGCCATCGCCCAGCCCGGCCATCGCGACAATGGCCTGCGACAACGGCTGTCCGGGGCCGGCCAGGGCGGGTATCGTGCTGGACATAATGGCGGTCCCGTGTGGGGGGGAACCACGATGGGAGCGGACCTGCCCGTCACGCCGGGAACGGCTTCGGCTCATTCCGGTGCGCGCGGGGTGCCACGACGGCGGGGATTAGCTCGCCGTAAGTCTGAGCACCGGGGCCGGCTCTGGCTGAGCGCGGTGGTGCTGGCGGCGTTCCTGGCCGTGCCGGTGCCGATGTTCGCCGGGAACGTGCTCGCCTCGGCCGGCCTCCGGTCGCTGCCGAGCTCGGCCCGGCAGCTGGGCTCGCCGACGGCCTTCTCCTACGGCCAGCCGACGGCGGTCTACGCGCCCGGCCGGGCGGGCCCGGCCAGCGACCTGTGCGTGACGTTCGAGTTCCTGAACGTCAGCCCGGCCACGTCGCAGGCGAGCGTGGGCATCCTGGTCGGCGTCACCCGGGCGGGCAAGACGGTGCTGCGCGGGCTGGCCGGGCGGGCCAGGGACATCACGCTGGTGGTGGACAGCAACAGCGGGGTCAGCCCGATCGAGCTGCCGGTGCCGATCACCAGCCTGCTGACCGACCCGCTGGCCAGCGTCTGCGGCCGGCGCGACTTCAACCAGCCGGAGCTGCTCCAGCAGGCCCGGCTGCAGTCGGTGCAGAACGTCTTCGTGCTGGAGCAGCCGCGCGCCTTCCCCGACGACTGGTACGAGGTGAACGCGGGGGTCACGGTGTGGGCGGGCCAGGGCGCCTACCGGCGCCAGCTGCCGACGTCGGTGCTGATGATGTCGCGCGACCAGGACTACACCGTGCGGGTGGGCCTGGACCAGGCCAGCCCGGCCGGGTCGGCGGTGCACCGGCTGGAGTTCATCGTGCAGCGGCCGACCTCGCTGGTGATCTACACCTACTTCGTCTCGATCATGCCGCTGGTGCTGCTGCTCCTGCTGGGCTGGTTCTGCGCGCTGCGCAAGGAGGTCCCGACGCCATCGGAGGCGGCGTTCGGGGTGGCGGCCACGCTGGTGGCCATCCTGCCGCTGCGCAACGTGCTGATCCCGCCGGCCATCACCGACCTGACCCGGCTGGACATCCTGTTCGGGCTGCAGGCCGCGGTCCTGGTCGCGCTGTCGCTCATCCTGGTCGGCATCTGGGGCCCGGTGCTCAAGGCCGCGGTTCACCAGCCGGCCGGAACGGCGGATGCCAGCGCGCTGTCCGACACCTGATCGGCCAGATCACGCAGCCTTCCGGGCCCGTGCGGCGTCATGAGAGCAGGGCGGCTGCACAGCACGGCGGGTTGGCGGAGGTGGCAGATGAACGAGCGGACGACGGGGCGCCGGGGCGCACGATCATGGCTAAGCGGGCGGACCAGGGCCAGCGCGACGGCGGCGGCCGCGCTGGGCGAAGCCGGGTTGCTGGCCGCGGGAGCGCTCGCGACCGGGATCTGGCCCGCCCAGGCGGCTCGGTACGCCGCGGCCCGGACGGCCGGGGCACGAGCCGACGAGGGACTCCGCCAGGCCACCGAGCCTGTTCGCGAATCTGGTCTTGTTCTCCAGCGGCGGCTACGGGCCACTCCAGGTGCGGCG
>JBOHCO010001721.1:0-6089 GCA_050698895.1 Streptosporangiaceae bacterium | reverse complement strand
ATCCAGCTTGAGCACGCGGCGGGCGTTCTCGTGCAGGAACCGGGGCCAGACCTCGTCCTTGAACGGCACGCCGGGCAGGTCGCGGAAGATGCGCTCCAGGGACAGGCCCATGGGGAAGTAGCCGGCGTAGATGATCTTGTCGGCGCCGCGGGTGTTGGCGTAGTTGATGATGGCCTTCGGATAGTGCCTGGGCGCGAAGGCCGACGTCGAGTAGTACAGGTTGGGCCACTTGAGCATCAGCTTGACCGCGAGCTCCTCCCAGGGCTCGCAGCCGTGCCGGGTGACGAAGACCAGCTCGGGGAAGTCGTACATCACGGTGTCGATCCGGGCCACTTCCTGGGGCGCGAACTTCAGCCGCGGGCCCGGAACGCCGGCGCACACGAAGATGGGAATGCCCAGGTCCACGCAGGTCTGGTAGATCGGGTACATCTTCGGGTCGTCGATGGGGACCTGCGGGAACGTGCCGGAGGGGAACACCGAGGTGGCGCGGATGCCGTACTCCTCGAACTCCCGCCGGAGGGCGCGCACGCTGCCGGTGACGTCGTTGGGATCCGGCACCGCACCGGACGGGATGAACCGGTCCGGGTGGGCCTTGAGCGCGGCCCGCGAGGTCTCGTCGGAGACGCCGACCAGGCCGCGCTCGATCCCGTACTTGTCCATCTCGCCCAGGGTCACCGCGATGGGATCGTCGGTCGGCAGGTCCTTGGGCACGCCCGTGAAGATGTATTCGACGGGGAACTCCATCTCCTCCCGCGACGAGCGGTCCCTGGTCTGCCTGCGGATGAAGTCGTACTGCGCGAACCCCTCGTGCGGGAAGCCGATCATCGTGTCGATGACCGGGATCCCCGGCGGGAAGGTCATGCGTCGCCTCCAGTGCTCCCTGGCCGTTACCCAAGACTAGAATCCAGTTTCAGTCTTGGTCAACGGCCGGCCGCCGCGCCTAGCGGACGACGAGGTCGAAGACCTGGACCGCGGACTTGCCGATCCCGTTGGCCGCGGTGAGCGTCAGCACGTAGGTGGCGTGCCGGTCGGTCTTCGCGGCCTGGCCGGAGATGGTGGCTGTGCCCTTGGCGCCGCCGGCGAACGTGAGCCCCTTCGGCAGCTTCCCCTTCTCGGTGATCCTGGGCGCCGGGAATCCGGTCGCGGTGATCTTGAAGGTATGCGCCTTCCCGATCGTGAATACCGCCCGCTTAGCCGAGGTGATCGCCGGGGCCTGGTCGACGGTGATCGTCAGCTTCTGGGTCGCGGCGGGCAGGATCGCGTTGGACCCGGTCACGACCACCGGGTAGGTACCGCCCGAGCCGGCCGCCGGGATGCCGCTGAGCCGCCCGGCCGGTGACATCGTGATGCCGCGCGGCAGGCGGCCGCTCTCGGAGTACCTCACGGCCGGGAACCCGGTCGCGGTCGCCTGGAACGAGCCGGCCGCGCCGACCTTGAAGGTGGCCGCGTTCTTGCTCGTCAGCCTGGGCGCCGCCGGCATCACGGCGGTGACGGTGCCGGCCAGCGTCTGGTTGGCGACGTAGACCGCTCCCGTGGCCGGGTCGACGGCCACGGCCGACGGCTCAAGCCCGGCGCTGAGGCTGCCGGTGACGCGGCTCGGCGAGCCGCCGATGAACGAGAGTGAGCCGGCGTCCTGGTCGACCGACACGCCGGTGCCGGTCGCGGTGTCGGCCGCCACCGCCGCCGGGCAGCCGTCGCTGAGCTGAGCCTGCGTGCTGCCGCTGGCCAGGTTGATCACCCACACGCCGCTGAAGAAACCGGACTGGCAGCTGCCGACGTACAGCAGGTGGCGGACCGGGTCCACGGCCACGGCGTCGGGCGCGCTGCCCGCGTCGTACGTGCTCACCGGCTGGTCCGAGGTCATGTCGATGACGGACACGAACTGGAGGAGCCAGTTGGCCAGGTACAGGTCGCCGGTCCCGGCGTCGGCGGCCAGCGAGTCGTTGATGCCCGTGCCCATGACCGGCGGCGCGTCGATGGCCAGCGGGGTGACGGCGTTGGTAGCGCCGTCGATGGTCGCGATGCCGTCATGCCAGGACACGTAGATCGTGTTCGTGGCCGCGTCGACGGCGACGGCGTCGGGGCCGGGGCCGACGGTGAGCGTCGCGGTGACCTGGCCCGTGGCGCCGCCGATGACGGACACGGTCTGGTCGCCGGAGTTGGCCACGTAGACCGTGTCGGTCTGCTCGTCCACGGCGATGCCGCGCGGGGCCTCACCCACCGGGATCGTCGCGGTGACCGTGTCGGTGGCGCCGTTGATCACGCTGACGCTGTCGCCGCCGTTGTTGGCGACGTAGACCGTGTCGGTCGTCGCGTCCACGGCGATGCCGTCCGGGTTGCTGCCGACGCCGATGGTGGTCAGCCCGGACGTCCCTGCGGCCTGGGCGGCGGGTGACGCGCCGACGGGCGCACCCACGGTGACCAGCAGGAACGCCGCCAGGGCGACGGCTGGTCCGAGCCGTGCGCAGGTACGCGGAAAGGAGCTCAGGGGCACGGCGAACAACCTCCGGCGCGGGGGCAGCCCGATGCGACCGCAGTCGGGACAAGCCGTACCATATCTGGGCGACGCGACCCTGCGCTGTGATCATGGAGAGGATCTGCAGTGCCCAACCGTTCCTGGCGTTCCTGGGCCGCGGGCGCTACCGCGACTCTCACCCTGACCGCGAGCCTGCTGGCCATCTCGGCCAGCCCGGCCGCGGCCGCGGTGGCCTGCCCGGCCGTCGACCCCGCCACCGGCGCCGTGTCGCCGCTTCCCGAGCCTCTGACCGACTGGAGCGGCTGCGACCTGGCCGGGGCCGACCTGGCTTCCGCGGCCATGACCCAGGACAACCTGTCCGGCGCCAGCCTGACCGGCGCCAACCTGGACAGCGCCGACGTCGACACGGTGAACTTCACCGGCGCCGACCTGCATGATGCCAGCCTGACCAGCGCAGACCTCGACACCGCTAACCTGACCAACGCCGACCTGAGCGCCGCTGATCTCAACGGCGCCTACCTCAACGACGCCGTGCTGACCGGCGCGGACATCGGCGGGACAAACCTGGGCGGGACCAGCCTGGACCCGATCACGAGCGGCGGCCTGACCGGCGGCCCGGCCCTGATGCCCACCGGGTTCACCCTCGACAACGGCTATCTCATCGGGCCCGGCTCCATTCTCAATGGCGCCGACCTGTCCGGCCTCAACCTGGACCACCTGGACCTGGACGGCGACAGCCTGGCCGGCGCCGACCTCGATGACGCGAGCCTGGCGGGCGTCAACGTGCAGGGTGGCAGCTTCGCGAACGCGACGCTGATTAACGCCAACCTGGCCGGCGCCGACCTGGCCGGGGTCAACGTCGCGGGTGCTGACTTCACCGGGGCCAGCCTGCACCAGGTCAGCTCGGGCGGCGTGACCGGCCAGCCCCTGAAGCTGCCCGCCAACTGGTTTGTGGTCGGGCCGAACGGCTATCTCGTCGGCCCCGGCGCGGACCTGGACCAGGCCAACCTGGTCGAGGCCAGCATGGCCGGCGCCGACCTGGCCGACGCCAACCTCACCGGCGCCCAGCTCTCGCTGGTCAACCTCAAGGGCGCCGACCTGCGGGACGCCGACCTGGCCGGCATCGACGCCACCGGCACCGACCTGGCCGGCGCCACCCTCACCGGCGCGAGCATGCAGAACGCGGCCATCGACGGCGCGGCCCTGCAGCTGGCCGGCATGTCCTCGGCCAACCTCACCGACGCCACCATCGAGCAGTCGGACCTACGGGGCGCCATCCTCACCGGGGCCGCCCTGACCGGGATCACCTGGACCGACACGACCTGCCCGGATGGCAGCAACTCCGACGCCGTCAGCCCCGGGGCCTGCACGGCGGCCCTGGCCGGGCCCGTGGCCAGCCCGGCCGTGACCTCGGGCGCGCACGGCTCGGACGGCTGGTACACCTCCGCGGTCACCGTCGCCTGGAACTGGACCGACAACAGCACCAGCATCCCGGCCACGTGCCCGGTCTCCAGCGCGACCGTCGGCAACGGCGATCCGGTCACCCTGAAGGCCTCCTGCACCGACCTCGACGGCACCACCGGCACGGGCGTGTTCAGCGCCAAGGTCGACAGCACCCGGCCGTCAGTGTCGATCAGCGGCCCGCGCGGCGGTGCCGTCTACCCGGTCGGGCACGTGCCGGCGGCCGGCTGCGTGACCAGCGAGAAGATCTCCGGGGTCGGCCAGCGGGCCAGCGCGAGCAGGCACGACTACGGCCCGGGCGACCTCGGTGCCGTCACGCTGACCTGCTCCGGAGCGCGGAGCACGGCGGGCCTGAGCCAGGCCGCCCCGGTCTCGGTTACCTACGCCGTGGCCAGCGGATTCGGCGGCTTCACCGGCCCGAAGCCGGGCCGCATCCTGAGCAAGTCCGTGCCGATCGCCGTCGGTTTCCGGCTCACCGCGGCGGCGGCCAGGCCGATCACCGCCAGCACGGCTGCGGCGCTGGCTAAGGCACGCATGGTCCAGGTCACGCTCCGGGGCCCCGGGATCACGGCGACCACGGCCGTGTGCGGCTGGAACGCCAAAGCCAGGGCCTTCGAGGGCCAGATCAAGGTGCCCAGGGGCGTCAGGACCGGGATCGGCGTCCGTTACACGATCACGGCGGCCGAGAACTTCGGTCATGGCTTCCTGGTCATCCCCGTGGGCAAGTCCGCTAACCCCGAGGTCATCCACTTCAGCTAGCCGGGGAAGGCCGGCCCGGACCCGGATCAACCGCAATCGCGTCGGGTGGACACTAAGTGTCTACCTAGATAGAGTTTGGCGTCATGGCTCGCCGCTCCGGATTCTCCGCCCAGACCCTGTCGGTACTCGATGCGCTGGAGGCGGACGCCGCCACCTGGCGGCATGGCTATCTGCTGGCCCGGCAGACCGGGCTGCGGTCGGGGACGCTGTACCCGATCCTGATCCGGCTGGCCGAGCGTGGCCTAGTCGAGGCGTGCTGGGAGGCCGGGCAGCCGGCCGGACGTCCCCGGCGGCACCTGTACCGGCTCAGCTCCGACGGGCTCGCCACGGCCCGGGCGGCCCTGGCCGAGCAGGCCCGGCAGCAGCAACCGCGCCCGGCCGCCACGGGACGGGCGGGCGGGCGCCGGATGGCGGGAGAGGGAGCGTGACGGGCCGCTTCACCAGGGTGCTCGCCGGGCTGCTGAGGCGCTGCACCCGGCTTCTCCCGGCGGCCAGGCGCGACTGGGCCGAGGCCCTGCTGGCCGAGGCGGCCGAGGTCCCGGCCGCGGCCAGCCAGGCCGCGTGGCTAGCGGGAGGGCTGTGGCTGGTGGTACGGGAGGGCTTGAGGCGGCTCCCGCGGGTGCTGGCCTTCGCGGCCGGCGCGGCCATCGTGGTGCGGGTCGGCTGGCCGGGCCGCCCGACCAACTCCGCCGTACCGCTGAACCGGATGTACGTCGTGGTCACCGTGGTGCTGCTGGCCGTCCTGCCGGCGGTGATCCGCCGCTACTTCGGGCCGGCTCGCCCGGGCTGGGGGCCACGCACGGCCAGGGTCGGCGGTTACGCCCTGGTGCTCGCGCTGATCGCGGCCAAGACGGTGAAGGACCGCCTGGGCAGCAAGCTCGGCGCGTACTTCGCGGTCGTCCCCGGCATCTGGGTCATGGAAGCCCTGCTGCTGCTGATCATCGCCGGCTACGTGGCCGGGCTGCTCATCCTGACCTCCCGGCGCGTGCGGCTGGCCCGCGGGACCCTGCCGATCGCGATCGGGCTCGGCGCGGCCACCGGCGGCACGCTGTACGCGCTCGCCCCCTTCGGGGTCACCATCGACCCCAACGGCCCGTCATTGACCTGGTGGTGGCTGGCCGCGGCGCTGCCCCTGGCGACCGGATTCCTGGCCGCGCGACGGTCCGCACGGGACACCCGGCCGGCGGCCCCGGGCCCGGTCCTGCCGGGCTGCGTGGCGGCGAGCTGCGCGACGGCGACGGCGGCCCTCCTGCTGGCCGCCCTGACGTCGGTCACGATCGCGCTGCTCCCGCACCACGTGCCGCTGCAGGGCAGCAGTTATACGAGCCACGGTGGCTGCGAGACCTGCGACCCGGCGGACCGTCATCCCGCCCGGTCTCCGGCACGAGTACCT
>JBOHCO010001720.1:0-7172 GCA_050698895.1 Streptosporangiaceae bacterium | reverse complement strand
CGCGAGCGGCCAGAATAGGGATATCCGCGACCGCATAGGAGCGAGCATGAGCGCGCAGGCCCCCGAGCAGCAGGCCCCCGAGCAGGAGAGCGTCCAGTTCTGGTTCGACCCGGTGTGTCCCTGGGCCTGGATCACCTCGCGCCGGATGCTGGAGGTGGAGAAGGTCCGGCCGGTGCGCACCGACTGGCGGATCATGTCGCTGGCTTACCTCAACCTGGAGCAGCACCAGGGCCAGGACCTCAGCGAGGAGTACAAGGAGCGGATGTCCCTGGCCTGGGCGCCGGTGCGCGTCTGCGCCGCCGCGGCTCAGCACGGCGGTCCGCAGGTGCTCGGCCCGGTGTACACCGCCATCGGCACCCGGTTCCACAACCAGGGCCGCCGCGCCGACCCGGGCGTGCTGGCCGAGTCGCTGGCCGAGGCCGGGCTGCCCGAGTCGCTGGCCAGCGCCGCGACCAGCACCGAGTTCGACGAGGCCATCAAGGCATCGCACCATGAGGCGTTCGACGAGGTCGGGCTGGACGTGGGCACGCCGGTGATCCGGATCGGCAGCCACGCCCTGTTCGGGCCGGTGATCACGCCCGCGCCCAAGGGCGAGGCGGCCGGGCGGCTGTGGGACGGGCTGGTGCTGGTCACCCAGGCGGACGGCTTCTTCGAGCTCAAGCGGACCAGGGACCGAAAGCCCTCGTTCGAGTAGCTTTGCCCGGTTCACCGTGTGACCTATGGGACATCAATGCCGGATCGGGACGCGGTTCGCCGTAAGATTCTGTTACACAACAGGTAACCGATAGGCGGGCGGAGTCGCCGACCGCGCGGGCTGCTGGCCCGTGCCGCGCTGGCGCGTCGCCCCCGCGATTCAGGCGAATGTGGCGCCGGGTCCTCCGAGGCCACCATACGCTGGGCGAAGACCTGGCCGCGAAGACCTGGCCGCAGGGTCTCACAGGCAAACCGGCAGAGCCCGGGGGCGGGCGGCGCCACCAGCCGCGGCCGAGTGGCGCTTATGGAGGTATGGCCCAGGTGACACAGGTGTCCGTCAACTCGGCCGGGTCCGCGGGCTCGGTCGAGTCGGCCGACCCCGCCGAGGTGCCCGACCCCGCGGAGGCGGCGGACCAGGCCGAGGTGGCCGGCCCGGCGGAGGCGGTCAGCCTGGCCGAGGCGCCTGCCCGGCCCGCGCCGCCGACCATCGGCGGGCTGACGGTCCCGGTCGGACCCATCGAGCGGTTCATGAGCTGGGTGATCCGCAAGCTGGCCTGGAGCCGGCTGTCGCATCCGCGGGTCGCCATGGCGGTGTCCGGCCTGGGCCTGCTGCTGAGCATGGTCGTCGGTGCGACGGCGCCGAACCACGAGACCCTGCCCGTCCGGCTGCCCCTGTCGCAGCTGCTGCCCTCGCTCCAGCACAACGGCTTCCTGGCCGGGGCCCTGCTTTACACCGGGGACGTGCTGGCCTGCCTGGGCCTGGCCGGCATGCTCTGGGCGCACAGCCAGGGCTGGCGGCCCAACCCCCGGCACCTGCTGCTGGCCAGCGCGGCCATCGTCGCGGTCATGGTCTGCCTGACCCCGGTCGGCTCGTCGGACACCGCCAGCTACGCCGCCTACGGCCGCATCACCGCGCTGGGCGGCAACCCGTACATCACCAACCCGCACGCCTGGTTCGGCGCGCACTCGGCCTACTACCACGCGGTGGGCTGGTCCTGGAAACACCAGCCCTCGGTGTACGGCCCGATCGCCACCGTGGTGCAGTCCTTCGCGGCCTGGATCGGCGGCGCCAGCGTCACGGCCACCATCTGGGTCCTGATGATCATCAACGGCATCGTGTTCATCGGGATCGGGGTGCTGCTGCTCAAGACCTCCGACGACCCGGTGCGGGCGACGCTGTTCTGGGTCGCCAACCCGGTGCTCATCATGCAGCTGGTCAGCGGCGGTCACCTGGACACGCTGGTGGCCGCGGCGGCGATCTGTGCCATCCAGGTGGCGCGCCGGGCCTCGGGCCTGTGGGGCGACGCGCTGGTTGGCGTGATGATCGGCCTGGCCTGCGGGCTCAAGGCCAACGCGGTACTGGTCGCGCTGGGCCTGGCCTGGCCGCTGCTGCGCCGGCACGAGTGGATGCGCACCGCCCGGATCGCCGCGGTGGCGCTGGTCACGGTGGGCCTGGAGTACATCCCGTACGGCCTGAGCGGGCTGAAACCGCTGTTCGGCGGGCTCAAGCTGGTCGTGCTGCCGTCCCCGTGGTGGCTGCTCCAGGAGAGCGCGACCCTGCTCGGCGTCAGCAAGTCCACCATCGAGACGGTCATCAGCTGCCTGTGGCCGATCGCGCTGATCATCGTCGCTCAGCTCATCTACAAGCGGATCTCCTCCGACCAGCCCCGTGAGGTCGTAGCCCCGTTCGCGCTGGCGTTCGCGTGGATCCTCGTGGCGCCCTGGGTGTTCGCCTGGTACGCCGCGCTGGCCTGGGTGGCCCTGACCCAGGTGCCGCGCAACCGGATGACCCGGTGGCTGACCATCGTCACGGTGGTGCTCGCGCTGTGGCATTCCAGCGGCGGCCAGGCGCCCAGCCACGTGATGGCCGCGCACGTGGGGCACCCGCTGCCGAGAGTGGGGCCCGGCCACTAGTGCTCGACCACAGCCAGGCCACGGCCGCCGACCAGCCGGCTGATCAGTCGGCCGGCCAGCCCGCGGGCCGGGCCTTCGCCGCCCTGCGGTGGCACTGGCTCGCCGCCGTGCTGCTCACCGCCGGCCTGGCGCTCCGCGTGCTGGCCGAGCTGGCCTACCGGCCGGCGCTGTTCTACATCGACTCGCCGCGCTACCTGCTCAACGCCGGCGGCATGGACCCGGTCGGCTACAAGGGCCCGCTGCGGGCCATCCTGGCCGTGGCCAACTTCGAGACCGTGACCGCGGTCCAGCACCTGCTGGGGCTGGCCATGGCCGTGGCCATCTACGTGCTGCTGCGCCGCCGCGGGGTGAACCGCTGGCTGGCCGCGCTGGCCATGGCGCCGGTCCTGCTGGACGGCTACCAGCTCCAGTCCGAGCAGTCGATCATGCCCGGCACCTGGTTCGAGGCCCTGATCGTGGCCGGCCTGGCCGTCCTGCTCTGGCGGCCGGGCACCGGCTGGCGGCGGCTGCTGGCGGCCGGGGTGCTGCTCGGCGCCTCGGCCACCGTGGCCCAGGTCGGCGAGGCCCTGCTGCTGCCGCTGGTGCTCTACGTGCTGGTGGCCAGCGACGGATGGCGGCAGCGCATCGCCAAGACGGTCGCCATGTGCGGGGCCTTCGCGCTGCCGATCGTGGCCTACATGGCCGGGTCCCAGGCGCTCAGCGGGGCGTTCGCGCTGTCGCACACCGGCGTTACCTCGTTCTACGGCCGGATGGCCGCCGCCGCCGACTGCCAGACGCTCAGGCTGCCCGCCGCCGAGCGCGGCCTGTGCCCTTCTGCGGCCCAGCAGGCCGAGGGGCCGGACTGGCTGGAGTACAACCAGGGCTCCCCGGTGCGCGCGTACTACAACCGCCCCGGCCGGGCCGCCACCGACGCCCAGCTGTCGAACTTCAACCACCAGGTGCTGACCCAGCAGCCGCTGCGCGTGCTGCGCGCCTACGGCCGCGACGTGCTCAAGCTGTACGCCGTCAGCCGCACCACCAGCCCCGGCGACACGCCCATCTGGCGCTGGCAGTTCAAGACCTACTACCCGTACTACCCGCCGCACGCCGGGCCGGCCCAGGTCCGCGCCTGGATCGACCGGTGGGGCGGCGGCGCGCCCGCCGTCTGGAGCCCGGTGGCCTCGTTCCTGCGCTCCTACCAGCTCGACGGCGGCTACGCGCCCGGCCCGCTGCTGGCCCTGTTCACCGCGACCGGCCTGGCCGGGTCGCTGACCCTGCTGCGCCGCCGGGCCCGGTGGGCCGCGTCGGGCGGGCCGGCCACCGGGCCGGAGGCCCGCCAGACCGCGCTGGCCTGCCTGCTGTTCTTCGCCTCCGCGGCGGCGCTGCTGCTGGTGTCGGACATGTTCGAGTTCTCCTGGCGCTACCAGCTGCCCGCGCTGGTCACCCTGGTGCCCGCCGGGGTGCTCGGGCTCAGCGTCCTGTTCCGGCGTCGCTCCGCGCCAGCGTGAGTCCCGGCCGCGGGCGTCCGGCCGGATCGCTATCCCAGGTAGGAGACATTCGCGCGGATCCGCGGCTTCCCGCAGCCGTGGCTGCCGGGGATGTTCAGGCCGTCCCTGGCCTCGGAATCCTTCGTGCACGAGGTCCACAGCCAGTGGTAGCCGTCGGTGCCGATCCGGAAGCTGTAGCGGATGGTCACCTCGAACTCGCGGGCCGAGATCCGCCGGGCCTTGGTCACCCGGGCGTTCCCGGCGCCGCGCCGCAGCCACTTCGGCGCCGGGGGCTCCGCGTGCTTGTCGAGGTTCAGGCCGAAGTAGGGGTAAACGCGCTTGGTCATCTCCTGCTTGAGCGTCGAGGGCGGCACGACGTAATAAAGGCGCAACGTCTCGTGGCAGACCGGCCGGCCGCACCGTTCCGGGCCGGTGAAGTGCCCGCCTCCCAGCACGTTGACGGTGGCCACGTTCGAGGTGGCCAGCGGCGTCGTCGACGTGCTGCTGGCATACAGGGTCGCCGTGTAGCGGGTGGCCAGGGTCGGCGTCACCGGGTCGGAGAACTTCGCGCTGGTGCCGCCTTGCGGGACGGTGTTGGTCTCCAGCGCGACGGGCGGCTTGTCGTAGGGGAACGGCTGGGCGTAGAGCGTGGCGACCTCGCCGGGGCTGACGTTGGTGATCTCGTCGTTGATGTCCGCGGTGCCGTACCGCTGGCTCCGGTAGATCACGAAGACGTGGCCGAAGATCTTCTTCAAGCCAGGGTGAACGGGGGTGAGGGTCATGGTCGGCGTGGTGCTCGCGGTCGCCGTCGCGGTGCTGATCGGCGCGGCGGCCAGGATGCCGCCGAGCAGGCAGGCTGTCGTAATTGTTACGACAAAGGGCATTTTTCTGATCACGAGGCAATAGTCGCACGACGCAACAGGTGACCGGCGTTATCCGATCACATGTCCGGTCGGACGGTTACTGTTGATCATCCGCTAGCCGAGCCGGAGGTGAACCGTGACCCAGGTGACCGTCAGGGACGGCGAGCTGAGCCTGTTCGTGTCGGTGACCGGCAGCGGCCCGCCGCTGCTGTGGGTGGCCGGGCTCGGCGACGACCACTCCTCCTGGGCCAGCCAGATCCCTCGCTTCACCACCGACTACACCTGCATCGTCTTCGACAACCGAGGCTGCGGGCAGAGCAGCACCCCGCCCGGCCCGTACACCATCAGGGACATGGCGCAGGACGTGCACCTGCTGCTGGCCGAGCTGGGCACCGGGCCGGTGACCGCCATCGGCTCGTCCATGGGCGGCGCCATCGGCCAGGAGCTGGCCGCCGCCCATCCCGGCGACGTCAGCGCCGTGGTGCTCAGCAACACCTGGGCCGCCACCGACAACTTCACCGGCCTGCTGTTCGACCACTGGGCCGCGCTGGCCGACGCCGGCGACGCGGACCGGCTGGCCGAGTCGGCCATCTTGTTCTCGCTCAGCGCGCAGTTCCTGGACGCCGAGGGCGTGGAGATCCCGCCGCTGAGCAACATGCCCGGCTTCGCCGCCGCCGCCCGGGCCTGCCGTGGCCACGACGCCCGCCCCCGCCTGCCGAGCATCAAGGCCCCGGCGCTGGTCGTCGCCGGCCAGCACGACATCCTGACCCGCCCCGAGATGGCCCGGCCGCTGGCCGACACCATTCCCGGCGCCCGCCTGGCGCTGGTCGACGCCGGCCACATGCTGTTCTGGGAAAAGGCCGACGAGTTCAGCGCCCTGGTCCGGGAGTTCCTGGAGCATTAACAAGGTCGGCAGCCCGGCCAGCCGACGGCCCGCCTCGGCGAGGAAGTCCTCGTCGCTGGCGGTCATCACGCCGGCGGCCGGCCTAGCGGGCCGCGGGCTGGGTGTCGGCGGAGACGATGGAGTCGATCAGGCCGGGGAAGCGGCTGTCCAGGTCGTCCTTGCGCAGCCGGGTGTAGCCGCGGGCGCCCTGGATGCGCTTGGTCAGCACGCCGGCCTCGCGCAGGATCCGCAGGTGATGCGAGAAGGTCGACTTGCTCATCGGCAGCCCGGCCTCATCCATCACCTGTCCGCACCAGGACTCGCCGTGCTCGGCCACGAAGCGCACCGTGGCCAGCCGGTGCGGATCCGCCAGCGCGGCCAGTACCCGGGGCAGCCGGAAGTCCTGCGGCGCGGGCCGTCAACGTCGCCGCCCCCTCGCTCCAGCGTGACCTGCACGTGAGCGACGCCGCCTTGCAGCTGATCGTCGGCGGCTACGCCTTCATGTACGCCAGCGGCATGGTGACCGGGGGCCGCCTCGGCGACCTGTTCGGCTACCGGCGGATGTTCATGACCGGCGTGCTGAGCTTCGCCGCCGCGTCGCTGCTCTGCGGCCTGGCCCAGAACTCCGGCGAACTGGTCGCCGCGCGGCTGGTGCAGGGCCTGACCGGGGCCATCATGGTCCCGCAGGTGCTGGCCCTGATCACCGCGGCGTTCCCGGCCCGCGAGCGCAGCCGCGCGCTGGCCTGGTTCGGCGTGACCATGGGCATCGGGTTCGTGTCCGGCCAGATCCTCGGCGGCGGGCTGATCGAGGCCAACATCGCTGGCCTGGGCTGGCGGGCCATCTTCCTGGTCAACGTGCCGGTCGGCGTGCTGGCCCTGTTCGCCGCGGGCGCGGTGGTGCCGCACGCCAAGTCGCAGCGCAGGCCGCGCCTGGACCCGCTGGGCGCGGTGGGCGTGTCGGCCAGCATCGCGCTGGCCCTGGTGCCGCTGACCCTGGGCCGGGACGAGGGCTGGCCGCTGTGGACCTGGATCTCGCTGGCCGCGGCGCTGCCGGTGCTCGGCCTGACGCTGGCCTGGGAGCGGCGGCTGGGCCGGAGGGGCGGCGAGCCCCTGCTCGACCTGCCGCTGTTCCGCGACCGGGCGTTCTCGGCCGGACTGGCGGTGAACTTCGGCCTGGTGTTCTTCTTCGGCAGCTTCATGTTCGTGCTCACCCTGCTGCTGCAGGCGGGGCTCGGCCAGCAGCCGTTCCGGGCCGGCGTCGAGGCGCTGCCGCTGGCGGCCACGTTCACCGCGATGTCGATCCTGGGCCCGCGGCTGGCGGCGCGGCTCGGCGGCTCGCGGTCGATCACGCTC